>NZ_JACJQX010000031.1:0-93842 GCF_014696895.1 Chroococcidiopsis sp. [FACHB-1243]
GTTCATTGGATGGAGAAGATCGTGAAATGTTGACCGATTCTCTTTTCACAGAGAAGTATCAAAAATTATATGAAGATTTGTCTCAGGATTCAACATTTCTGGTATATAATGTAAAGGATTGTAGCCAGCAAAACGCAGAATTAAAAAACAAGCCCAAGAATATTTTCCTGCAAGAATCGCTTCAATAATCTGATTAAATTGTTCTGAGGTGATTGCTTTTTCAAGTTTGGTATGAGAGTAAAAACTTGGCGAATTCATAGTTTTCCTTTCTGAGTTTGAAAAAAATCAGTTTTATAAATTTATTCCACCTTTTTGCAGCTGCTTGATTGGTTCTAGCAAGATATCTGCAACACGACGGCGACGGATTACAATCTCAGCAGCGGCAGTTTGACCAGCCCTAAAGTAAATAGTTTGATAATTTGCAGTAACGTAGTTACGCTCCAGCGCTACTTCAACTCGGTAGACTGCACCTAGTTGCTCATCTGGCTTAGCATCAGACGAGATAGAAATAACTTTGCCTGGTACAATGCCATAATCCTGATACGGGTAAGCATCAAACTTGACTTGTACTGGCATTCCTCTCTTCACAAAGCCTGCTTCTTGATTGGGCAAGCTGGCAGATAAAATTAGCGGTGCACTGTAGGGAGCAACTTCTGCAATCGTTTGTCCAGGTTGAACTACTTCGCCGATGTTGCGAAGGTTGAGGGACGATATAAACCCATTGACAGGAGCATAAAGAAACTTCTGTGTGAGCTTTGTCTTAGCACTGTTAAGTAAATTCTTAGTCTCAGCAATTTTGCCCTTTAACTTAGTCATTTCAACGCCTAGTTGCTGAATTCGTTCCTGTGACTCTAACTGGGCTATATGACTCTCTGCTTGCTTTTGATTTAGTTGTGCTTGAAGTCGATTTGCTTCTGTCAAAGCCTGCTGAAGCTCACCTTGATTCTGAGTAATATTACGTTGACGATCGCTCAGGGATTGCTCCGCTTCAAACAGGCGATCCCTGGCGATTGCGCCTTTTTCGATAAAAGGTCTTAACCGATCCCGTCGCGCTTGAAGGGTAACAGCATCAGCTTGCAGTTGAGCCAAAAGCTGACGCGTGGTAGCTGCATTTTTTTGAGCTTGAGCGATCGCAGCCGCCTGAGCTTGAAGGTCTGCCACTGCAACTGCTTTACGTGTCTTAGCTTCCAGTCGAGTTCTATCGATCGAGGCTTGCATTTGGTTCAATTGTAATTCGTCTGCTGTCAACAGTTTCTGTAGACGTTCTACATCACTCCGTTCTAGTTGAGTGTCCATTTCTACTATCATCTGTCCAGCTTTCACTACCTGACCTTCTTTAACGGCAATGTGGATAACCTTGCCTAATTCAACTGGATGAATTTTATAGACATCTCCCTTTGGTACTAACTGTCCTCGGGCATGACCCACTTGTTCGATCTTGCCTAACCATGCCCAAGCACCAAAGACCAGACAGAAAATTGTTCCACCTAATATTAGTTTCTGGGGAAGGTTTGAAGGTGGCTGGTCAAGTACAGTCTGTAAACCTGTAGACCAGTTGGCTATACTCGAAGCACTAGGCTGTGAAGTTATAGCTGTTATACCATCTGGATTTGGGGAATTGGCAGTTGCTGAAATTACTGCGATCGAATGACTTACACCTTCGCAGATAGAAACTTCTTGAGAAGATGGAGTAGAAGCTTCTCTGGCTATATTTTCAAAGTTGGAGTCGTTGCCTTTAACTAGTGGATCTGTTTGCATGGCTTGACTTTACTTTTATCTGAACGGGGTTGATAATTTTTGCATAGTTGTAGCTTAGAAATCAAAACTTTTTCTTATCTAGTAGATCCTCATCTATATGATTAGATAGCAATTCTGACTCCAATGCAGTCGTGCTATGTCGTGCTATTAAATGTTTCAGGTGTAGGCGTAAACCTTTTCCATACATTTTATAAAGCTGTCAACTGAGTTAACCTGCCAATTTGGCAGATTCATTTGCCAAATTTTGTTAAGAGGATGTATTCAGATCTACCTAGAACAAAAGTTCTAGTAGTGGCTTTAAATTTCAAGCTGCTGCTGGGCTAGGTGGTAGTAAAGACCTTGTTTAGCTATGAGTTGTTCGTGAGTACCACGTTCAACCAGAATGCCTTGGTTTAACACGAGGATACAGTCGGCGTGACGAACGGTTGAGAGGCGGTGAGCAATGACGAAAGTGGTGCGATCGCGGCTAATGCGGGCGAGATTCTGCTGAAATCGTCGTTCCGATTCGGTATCCAGAGAGCTAGTAGCTTCATCGAGAATGAGAATTCGTGGGTCACCGAGTAAAGCCCGCGCGATCGCAATTCGCTGCCGCTGTCCGCCGGAAAGAGTAGAACCCCGCTCCCCCACTTTCGTGTTATATCCCAACGGTAGATCTTGAATAAAGGCGTGGGCTTCTGCTAGTTTGGCAACCTCAATTGCTTGCTCTATGGTAAACTCAGGGCGGTAAAGCGTAATGTTTTCTAAAATTGTTCCAGAAAATAAAAAACACTCTTGGGGAACGACTCCTAGTTGCGATCGCAAAGATTGGGGAGAAGCATGTCGGAGATCGCGATCGTCTATCCAAATCCGACCGCTATTCGGATGATATAGACCCTGCATTAGACTGACTAAAGTACTCTTGCCAGAACCACTGCGACCTACAATCGCCACAGTTTGCCCAGAGCAGACTTCAAAACAAATGTTTTGCAGGGTGTTGCGCTCCTCCTCCTGGTCATACCGGAAGGTCACATTTTCAAACCGCATATCACCGCGTAGACGGGGCAATCTCAATAAGGAATTGTCGGGTCTTTCTTCTGGTTGAGCCGAGAACACGTCATCCAGCCGTTCCACCGAGATTATGACCTCTTGGAACTCATACCACAGGCTAACCAGTGCCAGAATTGGGTCAATTACATTACCGATCAGCATATTAAAAGCAACAAACTCACCAATGCTGAGCTGATCCTGAATTACGAGCTTAGCTCCGTACCAAAGCAGCAATGTGCTGCCTACGGTGTTAATTAATCCGCTGAATGCTTCTAATCCGTTACTGAGTTTTTGACTGCGAAATTGAGTATTTAGAGTGGTAGTAAAAAGATCTTCCCAACGCCAACGTAAATCTCGCTCTGCCGCTGCCGTTTTGACCGTTGCGACTCCAGTTAACATTTCTACTAATGAGGAAGTTTCCGCTGCGTCTTGCTTGAAGATCTCCCTAGATATACGCTGCATTAAAGGTGTTGCTACTAAAGTCAAAATTATAATTGGGGGGATGATTGCTAAGACGAGCAGCGTTAACTTCCAGTTGTAATAAATCATCAACCCCAAATAGACAAAAATCATCAAGGCATCTAACCAAGTAGCGACTGCTTGGCGGGTTAAAAATAGCTGAATCTTCTGGTTTTCCTGAACTCGCGTAATAATGTCACCAACTTGCCGCGATTCAAAAAACTGCAAGGGTAACATCAAGGCATGGCTGATAAAGCCACTAATCAGGGTGAGATCCAATCGGTTGGAACAATAGTCTAGTAGGTATTGTCGAATTGCAACTAAGCCAACCCGCCAAACACCAAATAAAAGCAGTCCCAGAGCAAAGACATGCAGAGTTATTAGACTTTTCTGTACCACCACCCGATCGAGAATTACCTGAGTAAATAGAGGGGTAACTAGACCAAAAACCTGGAGTAACACCGAAACCAGGATAATTTGCCAGATTACAGAGCGATAAAGCCAGAGCAACCCCCAGTAGCGACCTAGAGAGCTTTTTTCTGTTTTAGCGGTTGCCAGCCGATCTGTGGGATCTAGAAGCAAGGCGTATCCCGTCCAGCCTTGTTCAAATTCCTGTCGCGATAGCGATCGCTTTCCCACTGCTGGGTCAGCAATTAAAATTCGAGCGCCCTTGGCTCGATAGACCACTACATAATGATCTCCTTGCCAGTGGGCAATCCAAGGGTTGGTCTGATTAATTAAGCGACCCAAGCTCGCCCGTACAGGTCGTGTCTGAAAGCCTAAGCTTTCTGCCGCCCTTGCTAAACCTTTAAGTGAGGCTCCGCTACGTCCTATTCCAGCTAGCTCTCGTAGGGAATTAAGACCAAATTGCTTGCCCCAATATCGTCCAACCATTGCCAAACAGGCAGCACCACAGTCAGAAGCACTCTGTTGCTGAATGAAGGGATGTTGCCAAAACAAGCGATTCAGATGCCACTTTCTAATAGGTTGAGGAAAAGCAACTGCGGCAGATTTAGTTTGAGGAGCTTTAACAACTGAGTTTGACTCCGGCGAGCTTCTAGAAAACTTTCTTGAGCCTTGTTGGTTGTTCTGATGCTCGGCTGATGGGGACAGCCTAGCAGCAACTTTAGCTGCTGTCAGTCTACGCTGTCCATTGCTGGAGACTTTGGCTGAATTAGTCTCAGCTACTGTAGTTGCTAATACTGGAGCGATCGCTTGAGCTGTTTCCCAATTCTTTCTAGGGAGATAGTAAACTAGTAAATCCGTTTGAGCTAACCAATCTGCTGGCAGCGTTGGCTCAGGATATCCCCAGTTTTGTCCTACTACAGGGGTTGGGTATTCCCCTTGAGTCTGGATCTTACCGCTACGCAGCCAAAAGCGACCGGAAGCGGCAGGAGTTGCTTCAACCAGTAGTTGTCCGCTGTTTACTTTTTTTTCCACCAAGTAAGGTAAGAGCTGTCGCAGTTGCTTGCTGGGAAGCAATCGTAGTTCAGTGGTAGTTTTGAAGAAAATCAAGCATTGTCGTTGCATTGCTTGTTGATGCAAATAGTCTTGCAGAGCAGGTAACTGCTCTAACCAAGTCTCCAGCGTGGCAAGCGGCATCCACGCCACTTGAACGGTACTGGCAGCGATCGCTCGGGTTAGTATAGGTCGATCGCAAAATACAATTTCTGCGCCGAAGGTCTCCCCAGCTTCCAGTACCATAGTTGAAACTTCTTGCTGGTTTTGAATATTCAAGTCAAGCAATCTTACTCTACCCTGGTAGACTATATAAAAATTACAACTACTACGCTTGGGATAAATAAAATTTTCTGAACCAGCAGGGACGGCATAATTAATCAGCTCATCACCAAGCTGAAATTCACCGATCTTAAAGGCTCTACTAAATTCCAAAACGAGGTTAGTATCTACTGAATCTAACCTTAGACAATTAAGGACAAGATGAGCAATAAGGGAAGCATCCTGAGAGTTTTTGTAAAGATGCTCTTGAGATCCTAAGCTTCGATCCATCTTTGTAAGCCTATCAAGTTTATGGATGTTAAATTTTAGATTTAGAACAAGTTTTGTTTCATAAAACTAGTTTATACCTCTTATTCAAGCCATTTATGCTCAAAGCAATTCCTAGTAAAAAGAAGTAAATTCTTTTCTAAATTTACCAAGATTATCTAAAATTACAGCGGCATCAAAAAATGCATTTGGAGAATAGACTTAGAATGTTATTTTTGAAAAATTGTATTAAAAAAATCTCCTACAAGATATTAGAATTGAGTAGTTTTCTTAAGATTATCGTCAATAAAATATAGCAATCCAAATTGATTTATGAACGTTTCTCGTGTAGAGACGTTACATGTAACATCTCTACACGGGCAATCGATTTCACGATTCATCTAGGATTGCTATAGACAAAAATTGATTTCAACTAACTTACTTCGGCTAGAGTATTTAACCAATACAATTATATAAATAGCTGATTGTTAGTTGTGTATAAGAAAGCGTATAACTTTCCATGATTTAAATGTATGAGTTGTATGATTTATTATAGTTTGCGCCTTTAGAAATATTAGAATTAGACAATTCGGCATTTTGGTAGCAAGCGTACAGAAACTAGCACTGAAGCTGAAATCTTTACAGGGTAACGGTTATAAGCATTAAAATTAAATATAGTGCATTTCATCTGCCCCTACGCCTCTGGAAACAATCCTAATAGGGCATTCAGGCATCAAGTAAAGTAGGCTATAGATTAGCCCTTAAAGGAGTCATTTCCCTGACTGAGGTTAACTAGTCCCACTACCAATTACTAATACTATTCAAATCGTAAAAGGATCGATCGCGTATCTGTGCCACCGCTTTTGATATCTTTCAGCAACAAAAGGACGGACGACAAATTTGGGGGGACAACCATCTTGCACGTCAATTCGCAAACAAGTGTAAGGACGGCGTTTTTCAGATTGATAACCTTTGCGACCGATAAAAAGATGCGATCGCGCCACTAACCTTTCTTCCGCTTCTCCTTCCATTAAATCTGTCCCTTCTTCGCGCTGGCGGCGCAAGCTGTAACCGCTTCCACCACAAACAATCCAATTGATATTGGAATCAGCGTGTCCCGTGTCTGTGGTTTTTAGGTATTCTAAACAGTGCGCGTGACCGTTTAAAACTAGATCGACAATCGGACGACCTTGAGGAAGAGAACCCACAGCCTCAGCGACTCCGTTGAGTACGCTACGCAAGCGATCGCGAACTGCTAAAGTTTGCGCTTGATGCCATTTGGTTGCCTCAGTCACGTAAGGGGGATGATGGAAGTACAGCACCCTACCCCGTACCTCATCTGTATGCCACGATTCAATTAATCGCTGTTGCAACCAATCAAGTTGTTCGGTGTCGGTGACAACTGCTTTGTTAATAGCTAATTGCTTTTCGATATCGACAATAATTTCCTCAATCTGCGACAGTTTGACTTGTAAATCGTCTAGTTGTTCTGCATCGTCAGGATCGGCGGGATTCAGCTTGTCCGATGCATTGAGAATTTCCAGCTTTTCTTGTTCGAGGCGATCGCGGCGTTGTACTAACTGCTGACGACGTACTTCTCCCTCTGGGGTAGTTGATAGTGGGATCGGGTCGTTGAACGTGTTGGAATCTAAAGCAAAGAAATCAATTCCGCCATAGCGAAAAGTATAGTAGCGATTGGGCAAGCGAGTAAAATGCCCAGGTTCGTAGCGCAAGCAATAACCCGTGTCCGTTTTCGCCGTGTAGTACTTATTTAAGTGGCGATCTAATTCACCTGGCAACTTCAATGCTTTGAGATAATCTAGAAATGCTCGCGCATAGGCATCACCATGTTTAGATCCGTGCCAACCTACATCAAAATCTCTTCTAAATTTAAGCAGACGACGCACGGGTAATGTTGTCAAAGAGAGCGCGCCAAATAATAATGGCAAATTGTAATAATCGTGATTTCCCAGAACTGGTAGGATGGGCGACTTAAAAACCATGCGGTCGTAGGCGATCGCTTTTGGATTTTCGCCACCGACTAAAAACTCTCGATAAGGCTTGATGAAGTTATCTAGATAAAACTCGCTCGATCCAACTAGATAAATGACATCACCCGTGTGTAGCATAAAACTGCTGTCGGCAAGATGCGGCTGCAATAGTCCAGCTACCTCGCGTTGGGGATTATTATAGCGGTGCGAACCAGTGCCAGTATCGCCGATAACCAAAAACGAAAACTCTGGATCGTCCGCTCGATTATCTTCTAGCACTAGCCGAGTTTGGTCAATTCCTCGTCGTTGAATGATAGGATCTTGCCACCGGACTCGTTCCTTCATTCTGCTAATTTTGTCAGCGATCGCGGGATCGGACACGAGTTTCAAGGCTACTTACCTCTAGATGCTTAAACTGCAAACCACAACAATCGTAATTGTAGGTCTATTTGTAGAGCATCTATCAATATGGGAATTTGGCTAATAGTTGACGGTTGACAGTTGACGGGAGTTATTGGTAGGGCGATCGCGCTAAGTTTGGTGTCGATCGGATTCAGTTTGGGAATACTTGGATCTAGGGTGCTGCAAGGTTATCAACACTTGAACAAGCCCCAGATTTACAATTATTTTTAGGTTCCAGTATTATGCAAACTGTTCAAGTTGAGTACTCAGGTCAAATCCAAGTCAATACAGGCAAAAACTCTAGAGAACTTTACGCTCATCAAAACGAGGCTATCAAGGCACTGGATCGGAAAAATCAGTCTCCTTTTGAAGGCTTATTGGTTTTGCCTACGGGTGGTGGAAAGACCTTAACAGCCGTTCATTGGTTACTACGTAACTTTATTGATAAGCGCAAAAAAGTTTTGTGGATTGCTCATCGACATGAGTTACTCGATCAAGCATTGGAAACATTAAAATTTAGTGCTTATTCCTCGTTATTGAACGATATCGAAAAATTTAGATACCGCGTGATTTCCGGTCATCCTAAGCACGATCGCCCTGTCAACATCAAACCAACTGACGATATTATCATTGCTAGCAAAGATAGCCTCAATAGTGGACTGAATTATCTTATAGCTAATTGGGTCAGACACTCTGATACAATCCTCTTGGTAGTTGATGAAGCACATCACGCGACAGCAAAAACCTATCGTAAATTAATTGATAGCATTAAGCAGAACTTTAAAGAGAGAGGGAGAACAGATGGTTTTAGAATGCTGGGATTGACGGCAACTCCATTTAGAACAGATGAAGGAGAGCAAGGTTTACTTAAAAAAGTTTTCCCCGACGATATCATCTTTTCAGAACATTTGAGAACGCTTATTACAAGAGGAATTCTTGCTGAACCAATTTTTGAAAATTTAGAAACAAAACTAAAGTTTTATCAAGAGCTAACTGATAAAGACATAAAAACAATTGAGAATTTTGACACATTACCTACGAAAGTAGCTGAAAGAATTGCAAAGTCTAGTATCCGTAATAGACGAATTGTGGAGCGTTACGTTGAAAATCGAGAAAAGTATAAACCACTCTTGGTTTTTGCAGTTGATATTCAACACGCAGTTGAATTAAATAGTTTGTTCAAAGCTAGAGGAATTGAAAAATCTGATTTTTTAGTATCAAATATCGTGGATGAAAATACGGGAGTCAAAATTCCCGTGAAGAAGAATTTAGAGAAAATCGAGCGATTCAGGACAGGGAAACTTGAGGTTCTCATTAATGTAGAAATGCTAACTGAAGGAATTGACTTGCCAAATGTCCAAACTGTTTTTCTAACGCGCCCAACTACTTCTACAATTTTGATGACTCAAATGATTGGTAGAGCATTGCGCGGGCAGACAGCAGGAGGTACCGAAAAAGCCTATGTTATAAGCTTTATTGATAACTGGGAGGATAAGATTAACTGGGTTAACCCTGAGAAATTGATTGACATAGAAGGTGTAGAATTTGTCGATCGAGATATCGAGACAATGAAAAGAATTGCTCGACTTATCTCAATTGAGAAAATTGAAGAATTTGCTATTATAATGGATGATTCCATCGATACTACTGCTTTAGAAAAATTAGATTTTCTAAAGCGAGTTCCTGTTGGTATTTATCGCTTTTCTATTCTTGAGCCTTCTGAATCCGATGAGCCTGTGTCCAGAAACTATGACGTGCTTTTATATAGCGATACTGAAGAAGCTTACGATAGTTTTGTCAACGACTTAGAGGCTATATTTAAAAATATTGATATTGAAAATAGAGAAATATTAACTGAAGAAGAGTTAAAATATTTACTAGAACTTACAAAAGAGCTTTATTTCCCAGATTATCCTTTTCTACTTGGTTATAGAGATGCTGATGTTGAGAATATTTTGCGTTTCTATGCTCAGAAACAGATGGAACCAGAGTTTATTGCATTTAGCGAACGTAGAAAGTGCGATGTATCAATTGTGGCAAGGCACATCTATGAGAATGATTTAACGCTGAAGCAAATAATTGAATATCTCACTTCATTGTGGAACGATAGCAAATCTTTTTGGCAAGTTTTATTTGGATACAATTATCTTTATTTTAAAAAACAAGTAGACATTGAAATTAACAAGCTAATTGGAGCCTACCCCGATCTCATAGTCACTCCCCCGATTGTAATTCCTGACACAGTTCCACTGGAAAGTCTTTCACTTGTTGAAATTCGGGAAAAAGATCCGGCTGAATACCGAGATATTAAGGATGCTGTTTTTGCTAAACACACAGATGCAAAAGGATTCATTACCTGTGCAATTAGTGGGTTTAAGAGTCAGATGAGAAGGGATTTTCAAGTAGATCATACTATACCAATGTCAAAGGGTGGTTTAACCACATTGGAAAATCTTCAAGTGCTTTCCCGTAAAGCACACGCAGAAAAAACTCGGTTAGAAAATCTAAAAAGGTAGTGGATTGTATGCCTTGAGTGAACTTGCATCCTAACGAACACTCTGTAGCGAACGGTTGAAATTCATTGGTAAGAATGCCAAAATTATCTAACGTCGCTCAACAGACTCGTTATCCCACTTAGTTCTCTGTGGGATAGGACAAGTATTACTCAAAAATCAGGTTATTAAGTTAATAGTCTTTGATGCTGAAAATGAAGCGATCGCGCAATGGATACCCAGTTAAAATACCGCAGCATCATTAAGAACGTGCTCAACAAGCATGCTGACTATCGTGCAACTCTGCCTGATGGTTATACCTGTCAAGTTATATTTGACGATGAATGAGGGCAATATCTAGTTCTGGATATAGGCTGGAACGGCGATAAATATCTCCACGCAACACCTATTCATCTGAGTTTAATTGGTGATAAAGTCTGGGTGCAGTACGATGACACGGAAGAAGGCGTAGTCACCGATTTAATGGAAGTAGGTATTCCTAGAGAGAGTATAGTGCTTGGATTCCGACATCCAAAAGTACGACAGCATACAGGTTTTGCTGTGGCATGACGATCGCAAGTAGCGATGCATGAGTCACAATTTAATAGTAAAACTGTCACGTTGATGAAAATCGGCTTGCGTACCGCAATGAGTTAATGCCCAATATGTCATTTCATCAGATTTTGACTGAATCACAGACGCGATCGCAACTTCTATTTTCTGCTCTATTTCTACAATTTTATCTAAGTCAAGTTCGAGATTTAACAATAAATAGTTGGGGCGATTATGTACAACAAATGGTAGTGACGTAAAGGCTGTTTCTATTTGCATTCCTTGACGATAATCATCAAAATGATAAATATTCCAGTCTCCAGAAGGTGAAAGGTTAAACTCCCAATATTGGGGAGAGCCTTCAATTCCTAGAAAGAACTCTAAGCATGTTTGTTGCCATAATTCGTCTTTACGAGCAGGCGAATCTGTTACTGCTGGAATGGCTAATTCTACCAACTGCCCCAAAATCTGGTATTGGATAGTAAGTTTATCGAATTGCCGATCTACAATACCTGAGATTTCAAGCTGAAGCGGTGGATTATCGGAGGGGAATGGCTTCAGGAAAAAAGTGCGATCGCTCATTTTAAATCTCGTCTTAAATCTTGTACGATCGCGCTAATAACCGATTGTTGAGTTTCAATACTTTGGGTAAGCTGAAATTGCACTAGCGCTCTAACAAGATTGTGTTCTGCATATTTTACCTTAGAGAAGTGAACGTTACCTACTAAATAGTCGGTAAAAAACCGCAATCCTAATTCAAAAGCTAACAATCGGATTGAGTCGTATATATATTCGTAATCTTTTTCAGTTAAAAAATCTTTTGCTTGTGAAACATAGCCTTGTAAAATAGCTTGGGCAAGTTCTGTTTCAAAGCGTACCTCTTGCCATTGTTGAGTTTCTTCACCCAAAGAATTACAACTCGATCGCAGACAGTCACCAATATCGTAGTGAATTAAACCAGGCATCAGTGTATCGAGATCGATAACACTAACAGCTCGTTCGGTATTATTGTCAAACAGAACGTTGTTAATTTTGGGATCGCCATGCATTAAACGCAAAAGCAATTCTCCGCTGATTTTTGCATCTTCTAAAACACTTACCCAATTTCTATGAGTCTGAATAAACTGCAAGCAGAAATCTATTTCAGGCGACTTGCTTTTGTCATATTTTGCCAGCGCTGCATCAAATTGCTGAAGGTAGCGCGGTGTAATGTGAAACCCTTCTAACGTGACGGCTAGCTTTTCGGGGGGTAAATCGCTAACTAGGTTGTGAAACCTACCAAGGGCGCAACCAGCCTCTCTGGCGCGATCGCTATCTGTAACAGTGTCAAAAGATTGTGCGGCTTCGATAAAGCCAATCGTCCGCCAAAATGCGCCTTCAGGAGTCACCCAATATTCCCGATTATCTTGTGTTAGGATGACGCTTGGTATTTCCCAACGGCGATCGCTATTCCAATCTTGCAAGCGCTGGGTCGCATGGTCGGTAAAGACGCGCATATTCTGCATTACCAGTTCTGGCTGGTGAAATACATGCGTGTTAATGCGTTGTAGAATAACGTGTTTTTGAGTTGAGTTTCTCAGCGTGACTAGAAAAGTATCGTTAATATTGCCATTACCGAAAGCTTGAATGTCTGTGATTTGACCTCTTACATTAAATTGGTTGGCGATCGCCACCAAGTTGTCTATAGTTTTGCTTTTTAGATCGATCTCTTTTATCATATGTGTTCCGATTGTTGGTGCGTTTCGCCGATCGGTCGAATCACACCATTTGCCTTGCACTAAGACAAGCTGACAACCGGATATTATGCATCTATCTATAGGCTGAAGCAGGTAGCTTTTACTAAACTTTGCAATATCAGTTGTCAGTTATCAGTTATCAGTTATCAGTTAACCGTCTTCACGCAGTGTAGCGCAGCGTTTACTATTAACCAAAAACCAACCTAATACAAGCAAGATCATGGGTTCTCCAGAGTACAAATGGCTGGAATGGGCGAAAAAGCTAGAGGCGATCGCGCAAACTGGTTTGACTTATACCGAAGGAGTGTTTGACAGAGAACGCTACAAATCCCTACGGGCGATCGCGGCGGAAATTATGGCAACTTATAGTCATGTCGAGCCTAGCTACATTCTCGATTTATTTTCTCAAGAGGTTGGTTATGCTACCCCAAAAGTAGACGTGCGGGCGGCGGTTTTCCAAGAAGATAAGTTGTTACTGGTAAAGGAAAAAGTTGATGGTTGCTGGTCGCTACCAGGAGGCTATGCTGACATAGGCAACTCTCCTAGTGAAGTCGTGGTGCGCGAAGTTCAGGAAGAATCAGGATATCTCACCCGCGCCGTCAAGTTACTTGCAGTGTACGATCGCGACAAGCAGGGACATCCACCTTTCGCTTATGCTGTTTACAAATTACATTTTCTTTGCGAACTTATTGGTGGTTCTGCGTCAGCTAGCATTGAAACTGACGAGGTAGCTTTTTTTGGCGAAGATGAAATCCCTCCCTTGTCTTTGACACGGGTAATGCCAACTCAAATTACTAGAATTTTCCACTACCACCGCCATCCAGATTTACCGACTTATTTTGATTAACCTCGATGTAGAGGCGTTACATGTAACGTCTCTACACATGTAACGTCTTTACACCATTACCGCATTTTCTCCATCCACTCAATGCCTTCTTTGAGTTTATGCCGCATTGTTGCTGCATCTGCATGATAGCGACGACCGTGACCGGGTAATACCCACTCAGAAGAGTAATCTAACAAGCGATAGGTAGACTTAATCAGTTCTGACCAAGAATACCAGCAGACACCTGGAAAACCTGCTAATATTTGGTCGTCATCATCCCAGGCAATATGATCGCCTGTAAATAGAAACTTGTCTTTGTAGAGTAAAACTGTATGCCCTTTGGTATGACCGGGAACGGGAATAACTAACAAATCAGATGCTAATTGATAAGGTTCTGTACCAGCAATCTTAATTTCTGCATTGCGCGTACTGCCAGAAATTTCATCTGTGTGAATAACACGGTTGCACTTAAATTTATCGTGATATTTCTGATGATCGGCAACATCATCGCGGTGGGTGAGATACATATACCGAATTCCCCCCATTTGTTCGATTTGTTTTACCAACGGCGGCGTAAAACGGGGCGAATCTACTAACACGTTGCCCTCTGGACGCACAATTAAATAACTCGCTGCCCCATAGGAATTTTCAGCATGATAGCCGCAGTGATAAACATTTTCGGCTACAAGAATCGGAAAACTTTCCTGTACAGATTTAATATCTTTAGGCTTTTCTACCGTACCGATAGAACTGGTAGGACAAGCAAGTAAGGCTTGCAGCGCTCGCAATCTTTCTGTTTCGTTTGCAGGTTGATGATAAACTGTCGATTGTTCGCCAGTACGATTAAATACTTCTGGAGTCATCCAACGACAGGTATCGCAATCAATACAGGTGGTATCGACATAAAAATCCCCATCTGTATTTTGAGGGCGACGTAAGTTTAAATGAGCCATATCAAACCTCTTTACCTATAGCCCAATTCCTAGCTAGGTCATGGCGGTTAATTACATCATAGTCATTACGAGTATGAATTAACATTGATTTGTAGGGGCGCACAGCTGTGCGCCTTTACGAATTGATGGCGATCGCAGAGAATTGCTATTAACTACTAACTCACCAAATCAGGAAACACCTGCTGCACGGCGGGATGGACTAGGCGATGATTTTGAACGTTGACACCAGCCGCTAAGAAAGGATTAACTTCCACAGCTTTTAGACCCAAATTTGCCAATTGCAACACGTATGGTAGGGTACTGTTATTTAACGCTTGAGTTGCCGTCCAAGGTACAGCTCCAGGCATGTTAGGAACGCCATAGTGAACGACTCCCTCTTCTACATAAACTGGGTTAGTGTGAGAGGTTGGGCGTAAGGTTTCAATACAACCGCCTTGATCGACAGCAACATCTACAATCACCGCACCAGGATGCATTTGCTGGACTAAGTTGCGCGGGACGAGAATTGGCGCTTTGCGTCCAGGAACTAAGACAGCACCGATGAGTAAGTCAGCCTGAGAAACAGCAGCTTCAATCTGAGCGGAATTACTGTAAAGCAGTTCGACTCTAGAACCAAATATAGTTTCTAAGTAGGATAGGCGATCGACGTTGACATCTAAAATTTGTACGGCTGCACCCATTCCAACAGCAATTCGCGCCGCTTCCGTACCGACAACACCACCCCCCAGGATGATGACTTTACCTGGTCTTACGCCTGGTACGCCACCCAACAGTACACCCCGTCCCCCCTGCTGGCGTTCGAGAAACCGAGCGCCAAACTGCACTGAGAGACGACCTGCAATAATACTCATGGGAGTGAGTAAAGGAAGTTTATTATTACCAGGTTGTTCTACAGTTTCGTATGCGATCGCCGTTACGCCACAATCAATTAAATGTTCGGTCAAAGCGCGATCGGCTGCTAGATGCAAGTAGGTAAATAATAACTGCTCTTTTTGCAAAAATTTATATTCCGGCTGGAGTGGTTCTTTCACCTTCACGACTAACTCTCGATTCCAAGCAGCTTCTGAAGTGGAAACGATCTGCGCCCCGGCTTGCTGGTAATCTGTATCGGTAAAGCCAGCCCCCGTTCCAGCTTCAGTTTCAACAAAGATAGTATGTCCATTTTCGTGCAGTACCCGCACGCTAGAAGGACTTAAACCCACCCGAAATTCTTGGTCTTTTGTTTCTTTGGGAACGCCTATTTCCATGTGCTTTTCTTTTTGCTTTTCTTTTGGTTGGATACTCCTCTCTCTAGCTTATGCTTGACAACTCTCATCTTGTGTGTAAAACATGGCGATCGGCTTTTTCAGTTGTCAGGAAGCAGGGAGCAGGGAGCAGTGACCAGTAGTGACCAGTAGAGAGTGATTAATTTCATCTGATAGCGGTTTTCAATTGGATGCAATACACGTCTGGTAGGGGCGCTTTCTCCGTGTGCCCTTACAAATGTCATCCATACAATCGAGAATTGCTATGAATTGCGTGCATGGTGCGAAAAGGCGCGAATTATCCATTACCCATTACCCATTACCCATTCCAAACTCTAAGTTACGATTTTCTTAACACTAGCTTGCAGAAAAAAGTGTCAAAATATATGTAATATGGTTAAAAATTGTAAACGAAGATCGCGTTAGCTGCTCCAGAAGTTGTTAGACTTTCGAGGCTATTATCAACAGTGAACTTTAGTAAATTCGTGTAATTCAAAGGATAAAAACATGACTGCCCAACCTCAACCAACAACTACACCTAGACTAGAAGAACCGAAGTTTGGCTTCAATGAGTATGCCGAGCGCTTGAACGGACGAGCGGCGATGATCGGTTTTTTATTGATGGTGGCGATCGAAGTTATTACCGGACACGGCGTACTAGCTTGGCTGGGCTTGAAATAGTTATCTAGCAGAAGTGCCGCTTGTATTGCTAGATATAGCATTGACAGCAATAAGTTATGTGGGTGAGGTATATTGGTAGTACCTACAGAGCAAGACAGTACCTTAAAATACAAGCGGCTTTGAGCAGTAGGTCTTAGAATTACATCCAATCTGAGATAATAGCTAAAATAAAAGTAACCATATTGAAATGAACGCCGCACTACCTAGATTTTTGAAGTCAGCATATAGGAAAGAGCCGCTACCTGCCTTTTTGATCACAATTGGGGTAGTTGATGCAGTTATCGGCGGGTTTGGCGATCGCTGGTCGCTATTCACGATCGGATTGGGAACTGTAGGAGTTGCGATCGCTCTACGATGGTGGATGATTTCGCAGAAGCGACAACCAGAAGCACCCCAACCCTTAGCTCAGCATTATTTACCCTACCACTCTTCTAATTCAGAACTACCACCATTATCTGCACCCAAGCAGAGAAGACGCAGGGAATAAGTTGTAAGTCGTAAGTAATTGACAATTGGTTACTGGTCACTGATAACTAGTCACTGTTTAAGTGCTGCTTTTAACATTTGCCGTACGTTGTCAAAACCACGTTGTAAGCGATTGGGATGATTGTATAAGCGTCCCAACAATAGAGTTCCTTCGATCGCGTTCATCAGTTGTTCGGCTAAGTTATCGGGATCGATATCAGACCGCAACTGAGTTTGTCCTTGACGAAGTAATTGAGCGATCGCGAAATGCCATTGGTCAAACACCTGGATTAGATGTGTTTGAAATGAAGCATCGTATTTTGCTAAATCGACAATTAAGTTACCTAAGAAACAGCCGCCACAATCTGGTTCGGTAAGGTGTTTTGCTTCTAGGCGATCGATTATCCACACCAGTTGTGCGATCGGATCGCTAGTATGTTCGGCAGCAGGCTCGATGATATGAGTCTTAATTTGCTGCCACTTATAATCAATCAGTGCGTGAGCTAGTTCATCTTTGGACTGAAAGTAATTGTAGAAACTTCCAGAAGAAGTACCGCAGACGCTAAATAATTCTTTGAGTCCCGTAGATTGAAACCCTTGATGATGAATCAGATCTAAAACCGAGGCTAAAATGTCTTCGCGAGTCCGTTTCAGGTTAACCATTTAATCAGTTATTAGCTATCAGGGAGCAGGGAGCAGGGGAAGAAAAATGGCTTCTGACTTTTCCCCTTGTCGATTCATAAACTTACACCCGCAACTCTTCAACGGCGCGGGTTTCGCGAGATAGGTGCAACTCTAATTCGGCTTTGAGTTCGTGATAGGCAGGGTGGCGGTCGAGACTTTCGCGCTTGCGGGGACGGGGGAAGGGAATATCGAGTACTTCGACAATTTGAGCGGCGGGACCCCGACTCATCATCACAATTTTATCTGATAGTAGCAAAGCCTCTTCAATGCTGTGGGTAATCAGAATTGCGGTTTTGTGTTGTTGCTCCCAAATTCGCGCAATTTCATCTTGCAAAAAACCCCGCGTCAATGCATCTAAAGCGCCAAATGGCTCATCCATTAAGAGAATTTGCGGATTGATTGCCAAAGCTCTGGCGATACCGACTCTTTGCTTCATTCCTCCCGATAATTCATGGGGATGTTTTTGTTCTGCACCCCGCAACCCGACTAGATCGATATATTCGCGCACGATCTGTTTTTGCCGATCGCGAGACATTTTAGGATAAACCGTTTCAATCGCAAAGCGGATATTTTCTGCTACACTCATCCAAGGCATCAGAGAATAATTTTGGAAAACGACACCGCGATCGGGACCTGGATGATGAATTTCTGTCCCATTCAGCATTACCACACCGCTAGTAGGTGGAGTCAAACCAGCAATAATGTTTAGTAAAGTTGATTTACCGCAGCCAGAAGGACCGATAATTGAAACAAAGGTATTCGCTGAAATTTCTAAATTAATCTCAGCGATCGCAATATAATCCGGCGAAGTACGACGCAATAGCCGATCTACTAAGCTCTGTCTTCCAGGAAAGACCTTAAACACATCCTTCAGCACCAACTGAGTCGTGTCTTTAAGTGTAGGATCGAGTGTATCAGTATAGGAAATCATATTGGTAGTTAGTAAGTCGTAAGTAAGAATTAACTGCTCCCTGCTCCCTGCTCCCCGCTCACTGACCAAAAGACACCCAACTGTGTAATAGTCCCAAGAGGCGATCGAGGAGAATTCCTACAAGTCCGATAACGACGATCGCGGTGATGATGCTGGTGACATTGAGGTTGTTCCACTCGTTCCAAACAAAGCTACCGATACCCGTTCCACCGACAATCATCTCGGCGGCGACAATGACTAACCAGGAAATACCGATACTAATTCGCAATCCTGCTACGATTTGAGGTGCGGCTGCTGGTAAAATGACTTTGGCGATCGTCCGCCAGCGAGATGCTCCTAGAGTCCGTGCTACGTTGAGGTAGTCGCGAGAAACGTGGCTGACACCAAATTTGGTATTAATTAACGTGGGTGCAATGCTCGTAATTGCAATCACAAACAAGGCTGTTGCTTCGGAACTTTTGAGTATTGCTAATCCTAATGGCAACCATGCTAAAGGAGAGACGGGACGTAGCAGTTGAATAAACGGATCGACGGCTTTGGAAACGACTTCTGATAACCCGATCGCAATACCTAGAGGAATAGCGATCGCGGAACCAATGAGAAACCCGATCGTGACTCGTTGTAAACTTGCGAGTAGGTGCAACCCGATCCCTTTATCGTTAGGACCATTATCGTAAAACGGATCGACGACCCAACCCCAAAAGTCGGCGATCGTCCGACTAGCAGTAGGCATGACAGGAGAAAATAGCTTCAATTGCACTCCCAATTCCCATACGAGTAACAACGCAGCTAGGAGTAAAAAGAATAAAATTGTGGCTTGTAAATTGGGATTTTGAAGCCAAATATAAGGTTGCCAAAACTTATTTTTGGAATGCGATCGCTGCTTGGATAATCGTCGGGAGTTGTCCACCATTACCTCTAAACCTTGAACTGTTTTTTCTGTTCTTGTAAATAGGCTTCAACTTTACCAGGGTCAAAGTCACCATTTTTCAGTTTTTCGATCCGCGTAGACTCCGCAGGTGGATTTTGTCCCAATTCTTTCGCCAGTTCCCTTGCTAAATCTGTCATATAGACTTGGGTGGCAATTTCTTCATATTTTGCCTTTTCTGTCGGCATTAAATCCCAGCGTACCATTTGAGAAGAAATCCACTTGGCAAAGCTTTTCCACGGATAGGGATCGAAGCCAATCCGATCTGGTACGTCTAGTGTTTGTCCTAAACCATTGTCAAATTTCCCCGTCAGCACGGCTGTAAGAACTGGTTCCGGCTGGTTGAGATACTTGCGTTCGGACATTGCCTTGGCGACCTCCTGACGGTTTTCGGCAGCGTTGGCATGTCCGGCGCTATCGATAATAGCTTTGTTAACGGCGCGGAAGGTATTCGGGTGGCGATCGATCCAACTTTGGCTAGCAGCAAAAGCACAACACGGGTGTCCTTGCCACAGATCTTTGGTGAGTAGGTGAATGAAACCAATTTTCTCAAAGATTGCCCGTTGTCCGAAATTATCAGGCATCAGGAAAGCGTCAATTTGTCCTGCTGCCATTTTTGCGACTGAATCCGGCGGGGGAACGATTTCTATTTTTACGTCTTTGTCTGGATTCAATCCCCCCGATGCGAGGTAGTAGCGCAGTAACAAATTATGCATTGAGTAGGGAAAAGGCAACCCGATAGTCATGCCTTTAAAATCTGCCGCAGTTTTGACCTTATCTTGATGTTTGCTGGCAACTGCGATCGATTGTCCGTTGATGTTTTCAATACTTGCCAGTCGAATCGGGAAGGCAGAAGAACCCAAACCCAAAGTCATTGCAATCGGCATCGGAGACAGCATATGATAGGCATCGAGTTCGCCGGCGATCGCAGATTCCCTGACTGCTGCCCAGTTTGGCATTTTCTTCAGCGTTACGTTTAACCCATGTTTTTGAAAAAATCCTAGTGGTTCGGCGGCGACGATGGGAATCGAACAGGCGATGGGAATAAAACCAATTGTTAAATCGGTTTTTTCTAACTTACTCGGATCTGCGGCATTCGTAACAGTTGCGTTTGGTGCTTGCGAATTATTGTTACCGACACAACTTGCAGCCGTGACAACTGCGGCGGCGGCTGCAACTTTAATTAAAAAATCACGGCGGCGAAACTTGCTCAGACGGAGTGCATCATTGAAAAACTGGGTTGAGCGATCGCCAAAAGCTGCTGCAAAAGCCTCTTCTAATCCTCCGGCAAGCTGGATCAAATCGTAGCAGATCTGACGTTGTCCTGGTTCAGCGCGATCGAGCATCTGGAGTACCAGAGTCTTTCTAATTTCGGCTTGAGTTAATGCCCGTGCGAATTCCAGTGTCTCTCGTGAATAGTGTCCCATTTTACATAGGTCGTCCACCAAATCAGCTGGATCTTGGGGCATTCCTTCCAGAAATTGTTGATGATCTGCGGCAATGTGCGAACCACCACAGGAACAGTTGGCGTTAGCGGAGCTTAACGAAGTTATCGCGTTTAGTGAATATATGCCATTCTCGCTAGGAGACTCTAGTAGAGTCGTCATAATTTGTTTTTGCGTTCGGTTAGTTAATGTTATGAATCTATCAACTATTGACAAGTTTTTTGTGTATTTTAATACAGCAAAGTTTTTGCATTTTTTGTGTCGCGCAAAGACGAGCCAGTGCGTTGCGGAGCTAGCGCCGTGCGGGGGTTTCCCCCGTTGAGGCGACTGGCGTGAAGTTTCCTCCGTTGTAGCAGCTGGCGTGCAAAGCCGCAAAGAAAAGATGCAAAAGTTAGGTGGTTGGTAATTCCGAATTCCGACTTCCGAATTCCGACTTCTCTATGTCGTGTAACATTTTTTTCAACTGTTTTAATGCTGGGGTGACGATCGCGACGAAGTATGATTCGCGTAGTTTTCTTTCAGCTATGCCACCGTGTAAGTAGCCTCTTGCGCCTACGTGTAGCATGGCGGCGTTTGCTGCCCGTAAGGAGAGTTCTGAGGCATCAATTCGGGCTTGAACGATTTGTTTAAAGAGGGGGCGATCGCATCCTTGTTGGCTCATCTGGGTGGCGATCGCGTAGGTTTTCTCGCGAGTCGTTGCTAGACTAGCAGCTAGGTCTTCTACTTGGTCGTCTAGAAAGCAGTTGACGTGTCCGTAGCGTTGATTTGCCCGTTCCATAATTTGGATACAGCTAGCTACTAGACCCAAGCCCATGCCAACTTGCGTCAAAATAAACCCAGGACGGATACGATTGACATATTCTTCGCAGGGGGCGGCGAGAATTAATTCGTCGGGTACGAAGACATCGCGGAAGATACAGCTGTAAGTATTACTACCCTCTAAGGCGATGAAATGGGCGTTGCAACGCAGAGTCAGTCCTGTGAGTTCGTCGGAAACGATCGCCATGAGGTAGTCATCGCTATCTGCTAGTCTTGCCGCAATACCAAAGTGATGTCCTGCACCTAAGTTGGAAACCCAAGGTAACATACCGTTGAGTACGTAACCTCCAGGTTGACGTTCGGCGACGAGGGCGATTTTTTCAATTCCGGCAAAGTGTTTCATTGGGTTGGATAAACCCGTGCCACCTAAAACTTTGCCTGTAGCAACTAAGGGGAGAAGGTGCTGTTTGAGGTAGGTATTGTCACTATTCTGCATGTACCAAGTGCAGGCTATTTGACACCAAGTCATAAACCCAGTACACAAACATTCTTGGGAAATAGCTTCGATCGCTTGGACTGCTGCTTTTAAGCCGTTGCCAGCACCGCCATATTCTACCGCAACCGCCTGCCGATAACCGCCCAATTCCCCTACTAGGTGCATGAACTGGCGAGGATATTGTCCTTTGAGATCGATGTCTGCAACTTGCGGTGCTAATTGGGTCGCGATCGCTTTATGCAATTCTGCCAGCATGGTTTCAGGTGCTTGCGTCTTTGCTACTGCGCGATCGGATAGATTTGAAACTGCTTGCATACTAGATACTAGAATTCCTGAGCGACAACACAAACTCATGTATATTTAGATTTCTTAACATTATGACTTGCTGAGATTGGCAAGTCTGTCTTCTCAGTATCAATTCACGCTCAATTCAGAGTAGAGACGCAATAACTTACGTATGCCTCTCTACACAAATATCTGCTACCTCTGTGACTGTCCTCTGTGTTCTACTGCTCACTTAAGAGCAACATCTACATTTACAGGCAAGCGAAATGTGTTGGCAACTGGCGACCAGAAATTTGCATGAGCCACTAGATCTTCTAGTTCCTCTTTGCTAGCATCCCCTTCTAAATCCACTTTGACGCGGACATCGGTGAATCCCAACCGCTTCTCTGCTAAGTCACCAATTCCCCAGACACCCGTGATATTGATGTCACCTTCTAGTTCCAGTTCTAGTTTTGTGAGAGTAATTCCCCGCATCACTGCGTTAGCATGAATGCCTACAGATAGGCACGAACCCAGACAAGCTAGCATTGCTTCTGATGGATTGGGTGCTGTGTCTTGTCCTAGCAGGGTGGGAGGTTCGTCAATAACGTGTTCTGGTAAGTCCCGAACGTAGGTTAAATTGCGAAATTGACCTTCACAAACCGTCTTCACCTTCAAGGACTTGACAACATTGGGATTTGCCTTAGCAGTCGCCGCTAATTTCTCTAACCCTTCTTTACTCACCGGACGCAACGGCGTTTTTATCTCTGCTTTGACAGTAGATTCAGTCATAGCCCTGACTCAATTAGAATGTTCTATCTAATTGAACCAGATCTTGTTTGGTAATGCAGTACACTAAGTTACCAAATGTCATAGGTAATTGGTAATTGGTCAGTAACTAGCGATTGACCATCAACCATCAACCATCAACCATCAACCAATTACTGTAAAATCTTAAAGTTAAGATGGCTCAAAATTATTGTGACTTACTGCCTGGGCATCATTACCAAACACGGTTTAGTTATGGCGGCGGACTCGCGCACGAATGCCGGGGTAGACTACGTATCTACATATCAAAAGCTATATGATTTTTCTCAGCCAGGGGAAAGAGTCATTCTGCTGTGTACGGCGGGAAATCTTTCGGTGACGCAAGGCGCGATCGCGCAGATGCACAGAGATATTAGAATTCCAGAAGAGGCTAATTTACACACCTTGCCAACACTCTACGATGTCGCCCGCTACATCGGCGCTAAGATTCGGCAGATTCAAGAGCAAGACCGTATATGGCTGAAACAAGATGGCATTGATGTCCAATGCACTCTGATTTTGGGAGGGCAAATTCGGGGACAACCGCCAGAACTATACATGATCTACAGTCAAGGTAACTGCATTCATGCCACTTCAGAAACTCCATTTATGCAAGTTGGAGAGACTAAGTACGGGAAGCCCATTCTAGACCGCATACTGGATTTTAACACGACATTGGAAGCAGCAGCTAAATGTGCGTTACTGTCGATTGACTCTACGATGAAGTCTAATATTTCGGTGGGACCGCCAATTAATTTAGTGGTGTATGAAAAAGACTCTTTCAAAGTCCAGCACGATTTGCGGTTGCGGTTGGGTGCGCCGTATTTAACTAAAATTCGCAAGCAGTGGGAGACTTCGTTGCGGGAAGCTTTTGAACGAATGCCTGATATTGACTGGGAACGCGACACGGGTGGGGAAGTTGCAGATTTTCCCGATACTTAAATCGGTATTACGTTTACGGAATCAGGAGATACTATACTGTTGTTAAATTCCAGAGCATGAGTTAGCGATCGCAACTCATATCCACGTCACTAATTCCTGATACTTTCACAAACTATTCATCGAAAATTTCTACTTCCTTCACAAACTATTCACCTTTTTGGTTTAACTTCAAAATTAATCAACAACAGAGGAGATTTACGCCATGACTTCCTACATTCCTTTTGAAAACGCCCTTCAATTCCTTGCTGCTGCTTATCTAGCTTCTGTTTTCGGAATTATGGCTATTTCTCAATTCTGCTTGGCAGCGATTGAAACTTCAGAAGAATCAGTCAAATAATTTAAACAAAAGTATGTCTTGATACAGTATTTTTTGAGACGACGTGCATATCGCTATCGAGAAAAATTTGGCTCTACAATTGCTGGAAAGTTAGCATAGTTGCGCCGCACCCAATCCATACCCACCTCGTTATTAAGCTTGATATGTTGAGGTGTGTTGGTATAAAGTTTACTTAAGATCTCTGCATCTTGCTCGATGACGACTTCTACTAGTCGCAAGAGGTTTTGTTTAATTAAATGAGCAATCGGGTGATGTGCTTTCACGAACATCAGAACGTAGACACGAGAGTGAGTTTCTGATTCGGGAAGGTAAAAATGGTATTCTTTTAAGCTCAACAGATTTTTTCACGCACCACCCTTCCGATAGCATTGCACCCATGTGCGGACATGCATTCGGCAAGCAACAAATGTTACCCGTACTATCCTGCCAAAGTACGTAGTTTTTACCGTAAAGCGACACCTTCATCGGCTGATTCGGCTTGAGCATAGAACGGTGCGCTAGCAGCCAGGGTGCGCCTTGTAGCATGATGCAAACTGCCTTGAAAATAACTTACTAATTAATTAGTAAGCTTAAAGGGATGAGGAGGCGATCGTCAAGTAATTCAGCTATTCTGATAACAGCTCGACAATTGGAAGATCTGCATAAGCAGCACGAATCTCTTCTAAATTGCCAGGATTATAAGTATCCTGCCAAGAAAGCAAAAAGCGAGAGCCGATGTTTCTCAAGTTTGGTGGAATAGAGGATGTGGAGATCTCCCAATACCATTCTCCATCTAACATCCCTTTTCCAACTAGACGCTCAAGAATAACTCTTGTATAGCCACCATCTAAATGAAAATCAACCCTGACAGGTTCAAACCGCCAATACAGGCTCATAGAGTAAGTTAGGCTCGGCAGATACCTTATGATAAAGCTAAACAAAAATATTCAGTATGAATATCACCTTAAAACCAGAGCAAGAAAAGATAGTCCAGATTTTGCTGGCATCAGGTAAATTTAAGAATGTTGATGAAGTCATTCAAGCAGCACTGCACCTGCTAGAAGAAGATGATCGTGAATACCAGCAGTGGATGATTGAAACTCGCGCTAAGGTTGAGGAAGGAATCGCATCGCTCGAACGTGGGGAAGGAATCGATGGTGAAACATTTGTCAACCAGTTGTTAACAAAGTTCAAGCAGGTAAGAGAAGCTCAGCAATGAGTCAGTATATTATTTCTCAACCTGCCTCCCGCGATTTGCAAGACATTCTAAACTATTTTGCAGTAGAAAATGTAAATGCTAGTGAGCGCTTTCTACAGTCGTTCAATAAAAAATGTCAGCAGCTCGTTAGTTTTCCTAATATGGGACAACAGTATGATAATTTACGTCTCGGCTTACGAGGACTACCGTTAGATGGGTATATTATCCTCTATCAAGTTGGAAAAGATAGAATTGAAATCGTCAGAGTTGTGAGTGGTAAACGCAATTTAGAAACTCTGTTTGCAAATCCAGAAGAGGAATAGCAAACATGGCGCGATCGCACCCTATTAAAAAACAATTTCGACATGCGGAAGCGACACAAAAACAGATTCTTGATGCCGCTGAATTAGAGTTTGCCAGACATGGACTTAAAGGCGCTCGAATGAGCGATATTGCCGATCGCGCTCAAATTACAACTGCGACAATTCACTATTATTTTGAGAACAAAGAAGGTTTATATAAAGCAGTTTTGCAACGTCCAGTTAATGAAGTACAGGCGATGGTAAGTCACCTAAAACTAGACGATTTATCACCAGAAGAAGCACTCAAACAAATTATTCGAGTTGCGATCGCCTACGAAGCAAAAAATCCCTATCGTCAGATGCTTTGGTTTCAAGAAGCCAGTCAAAATCAAGGTTTTTATTTCAAACAAAGTAACGTAGAAAGTCTACACGAACACTTACTTAAAGTTTTGAATCGCGGTATGGAAGCAGGTTATTTTCGTTCCCTCAATCCATTTTTAACATTAACTCATATTTTAAGCGTTTGTATTTTTTACTTTACCGTACATGAGAATTGGAAACATTTAGATAATGGAAGCGATCGCCTCAGTAAGGAAATGGTAGAAAAACATACTGAGGCAGCAATTGAATTTATTTTGGCAGCGGTAAAAATCTAATCTGAATCTGCCGAACAATATTTATCTATCTTAAACGTCATGTACACTTTATAAGAATTGCTTCCTGAGAGTATACTTAAAATAATGCCAAGAAAAATTAGGGAGCTGAAACAAACGCTAAGCCGAGCAGGTTTTACAGAACTTCCAGGCAAAGGAAGCCATACAAACTGGATACATCCTTTATATTCTGGAAAATTAACTATTTCTGGCAATGACGGAGCAGATGCTAAACCATACCAAGAAAAAGAAATTCAGCAAGCTATTCAAGAAATAGAGACTAGACAACAGGAATCGCACGAAGATGAGTGAAATGAAGTATAAGATGGTGATTCAATGGTCGAATGAAGATAACTGCTTTTTGGTAGGTTTTCCTGATTTTCCTGGGCAGACTTGGCGGACTCATGGAGCTACATATGAGTCAGCTGTAGCAAGTGGTAGAGAAGCCTTAGAATCCCTGATAATGGCTTATGAAGCAACAGGCGAACCACTACCACAACCGACTATTCATCAAGCTGCATAGTTCATCCTTCTTGATCCTGCAAAATAGTTTTTGACACGATGCGAGTTTTCTTGCGATCGCTTTCTGAAAGTTCTTCCCCTGACTGCAAGCGCGTGGCGTTATCTTGCAACACAGTAGCGGCACTGCGATCGCCCATTTGCAAGGCAGTTTTAGCCGCAGTTTGTAACATTGTCGCCGCGCCAGCGCGATCGCCTTGTTGCAATTTGAGTTCGGCTAACTGTGTTTGACGATATTTAGCTAATGCCAAAACGTATTGCTGTACTTGTGGATTGTTGACAGGTTTATAATCCCGTACCACGTTAATTTCTACCGGAATATTGTCAGAGAGCAAATTAGTTTGGTCAACCGCCGGATCGTCATAGCAGATTTGGACGCTAGCAATCGTGTGTTTACCTTCCGGTAACTGACTGATATACATATTTGCTAACACCACCCGTTCGGAGTCCTTCATCAAGTCTCCCAGGCGTACGGTGTAGCGTCCGTAGGTATCTTGTTGTATGGGTAATTCAATCGCATCTGGGGCAACTTGAGCAATTGGTTTGAGTTCTGCAAGTCGCACTTTAGGAATGAAAGATAGCAGCAGGTAAGCATTTGTCAATTCCACGGCTTGAATGCGATCGAATAACCGCCCAAACTCCTCTAGAATTTGCTCTGGGTGTTGGATGTAAGATAAACCGCCACCGCCCGCATCGGCAATTTTTTCTAAAATATCTTGGTTCCAATAATCGCCAAAGCCTAAAGTGTTGAGGGTTAAGTTGTAGCTAGCCGCCAGTTGTGCCAATTTCAGACAGCGATCGTTGTCGCCGTGTTCGTTTTCTCCATCCGTAAGTAAAAACGCCTGGGAAATGGCTTCTTTTTTGCCTTTCCCTAGTTCTTCAATTCCCAATTTCAGCCCTTCATCGATCGCCGTGCCACCTTCAGCATATAAACGGTCGATTTGCCGTTTAATATAGTCAGGATTGTTAACCGTTTGGTTAGGTACGATTACCTTGGCGCGGTGATCGAAAACGACAATTGAGAGGCGATCGTCTGGCTGGAGGCGATCGACTAGTGTTTGTGCGGCTTGTTTAACCGTTTCAATCGGTTGTCCCTTCATCGAACCGCTTTGGTCGAGAATTAAGCAAAGATTAAGCGGAACTTGCCGCTGTGAATTATTTGCGATCGCAGAAATTGACACCGCCAATTGTCGCTGACTTGTAGCTTGATGTGCGTCTAAATTGACATCGTTCAGGGTAGGCTGCAAGCTAACCTTCATACCTTTCGTCCTATCTAACCAGATGTGATATCAACTGCTCCACAGCCCCATACTGTTGCTACGGAAAAGTTATGTTAAGTCCATCTCTATTGTCAATTACAGAATATCCTATGTGCTTCTATCTCGGATGCGATCGCCACCTCAAATCCATACCTTAAATTTCCGGGTGAGGAATCCGTACCCCTTTTCAACTCATCCTCAAGCTAGGATTACACTATCAGATAATGTCATTATCGCATTATTGTAACCGTCTGGATTTGCTATGGTTTCACCGATTAAAGCCGTTCAAGCCCCCTACTATGGCGATAACTTCTACCGCACGCCACCGCCAGACTTACCCTCTTTACTACTCAAAGAGCGGATTGTCTATCTTGGTATGCCCCTCGTACCCGCCGTCACCGAATTAATTATTGCCGAATTACTCTATTTGCAATCTGACGATCCAGACAAGCCGATCAAAATCTACATCAACTCTACAGGGACTTCTAGCTACAATGGCGAACCCATCGGCTTTGAAACCGAAGCTTTTGCCATTTACGATACGCTGAGATACATCAAACCTCCCGTCCACACCATTTGTATCGGATCGGCGATGGGAATGGCAGCAATGCTGCTTTCTGCTGGAACTCCAGGTTGTCGTGCTAGTCTGCCCAATGCCAACATTATTTTGCACCAACCCAAAAGCTACGCCCAAGGACAAGCTACAGATATTCAAATTCGGGCGAAGGAAGTGTTGGCGAATAAGGCAACACTGTTAGATATTTTGGCAAAAACGACCGGACAGCCGATTGAAAAAATTGGCAAAGATATGGATCGGCTATTTTACTTAACTCCTCAGCAGGCGAAAGAATACGGTCTGATCGATCGCGTCTTGGAGAAACAAGACTTAGCCAATCCTCCCCTACCAGCTGGAGTCATCTAGCTTGTCATTTGTCATTGGTCATTGGTCATTTGCGAACAACCAATAACCAACAACCAACAATCAACAACGGAGTAGCTCATATGCCTATCGGTGTACCAAAGGTTCCCTATCGGATGCCAGGGGAACAATACACTCAGTGGATTGATATTTACAACCGCCTCTACAGAGAACGAATCATTTTCTTAGGACGCGATGTAGACGACGAAATTGCTAACCAAATTATCGCGGTTATGCTTTATTTGGATTCGGAAGATCCTGGTAAAGATATTTCCTTATACATCAATTCCCCTGGTGGAATGGTGACATCTGGAATGGCAATTTATGACACGATGCAACACATCAAATCTGATGTGATTACAATTTGCGTCGGTTTAGCTGCATCAATGGGTTCTTTCCTACTTGCTGCGGGGACAAAAGGCAAGCGTCTTGCCTTACCTCACTCGCGGATTATGATCCATCAACCATCAGGCGGGACTCGCGGACAAGCATCAGATATTGAGATTGAAGCGCGGGAAATCTTGCGAATTCGCGGTCAGTTAAACCAAATTTATGCTAATAATACAGGTCAACCCTTAGAAAAGATTGAAAAAGACATGGATCGTGACTTCTTCATGTCAGCAGAGGAAGCCAAAGCATACGGTCTAATCGATCATGTGGTGGAAGAACGTCCATAGGAGTAATTAGTCATTAGTTATTAGTTAATAGCTATTAGCTAATGGCTACTTTCAAATAAATTTGCCTAAACAATGACTGCTGTACCGAATAGAGAACCAACATTACTGAATCTTTCTTTAATCAAATATGAGTCTTATAGTAAAATTAAGTATTGCCCAACGCTTTGCGCCTTTGCGTCTTTGCGCGACATAATCCAACATGACTAACACCCTCAAAGTCACAATTAAACTATTCGCCGCCTATCAAGAAGCATACGGCAAATCGGAACTTGCATTAGAATTTCCTCAGAATACACCAGTTGCAGCAGTACGCGATCGCTTGATCTCCGAACATCCACAACTCTCGCAGTGGCGCGACTTGACTCGCTTTGGTGTAAATTTACAATTCGTCGAACCCGATACTCTCCTGCAAGACGGGGATGAGGTTGTGTTAATTCCTCCCGTCAGTGGCGGTTAGTGAGAGAAGTCAAAAGTTAAAAGTTAAAATTCAAAAATTTAATTGAAAGATTTAATTTAAAATAATTTTATTTGTTGCTTGTCCGGTGTCATCCACATCATAAATAATTGGCACGCCTGTAGCTAGTTCTAAATTAGGAATTAATTCAGGACTGAGGCGATCGAGTTGCATAATAATAGAGCGAAGAGAATTGCCGTGGGCTGCAACTAAAACATTATCTCCTTGTTTTAACTGCGTCAGAATGCGACTTTGAAAAAAAGGGAGAGTGCGCAGCATTGTATCCTCCAAACTCTCGCCACCAGGAGGGCGCATGGAAAAAGATCTTCGCCATGCTTGTACCACATCCGCACCGTATTTTTCGGCTGTTTGGGCTTTATTCAATCCCTGCAAATCGCCATAAAAACGCTCGTCGAGTGCCATACTGGGAATGATAGGAAGTTCGCAACTTGAATCACCTTCATACTTATCCCAACCGTGCCAGTGCGGATCGTCAGCTTCGTGTTTTAAAACGGGATTTCTTCCTGCACAAATTTCTTCAAATTCCGTCAGGCAAATAATTGCGGTTTCAATAGCCCGAATTAATAGACTGGTAAAGCAAATATCAACTCGATAATCTCTTAGTTTATAAGCTGCCTTTGTTGCCTCTAAGCGTCCTAATTTACTCAAAGGCACATCTACCCAACCTGTAAATTTGTTGGCAGCATTCCAGATACTTTGTCCGTGGCGAATAAGGATGAGTTTGGACATATTATTGTCTGTAAGTGGTAGAGTCAAAATGACTCTATATTCTCGCAGTAGAACCACAAAAGGAAACGCGATCGCTCTGCCGCTATGTTAACCAGTATTACTAACTATGAAATCACCTGGGAAAAGTTACCAGATGACTTTGTTTTAGACGACGAACCCGTGGATAACATCAACCAGCCGTCTCTAGCTGCGGCTTTGACTGAAAGCTTAGAAATAGCTGGGAAGGTTCCTGTCAATGCTTTAACTACCACTAATTATGGTATCTGTGCCGCAGTAAATCAAAAGTTTGTCGTCAAAGCTCCAGATTGGGCATATATACCCGCAATACGAGTTCCTAGAGAAGAAGTTAAGCGTAGTTACACTCCTCAACTCCAAGGGGAAATTCCAGTCATTGTAATGGAATTCCTTTCGGATACCGAAGGCGGTGAATATTCAATTAAACCTACATATCCGCCCGGAAAATGGTTTTTTTACGAACAAGTGCTAAGAGTTACCCACTACATTATTTTTGAGCCAGATACAGGAGAAATAGAAGCTTATCAATTAGATGATGGGCGATATCAAATCCGTGCTGCTGATAAGAATAACCGTTACTGGATTGCTCAGATGGGTTTATTCTTAGGGGTATGGCAAGGAACAAGAGAAAATAGAACGGGTTATTGGCTGAGATGGTGGGATGAAAACGGGCAGTTGTTACTGTGGGGAGTTGAAAAAGCAGAGAGATTGGTTGCTCAACTCCGAGCAGCTGGAATTGAACCAGAAGTATGAATGCAGGGACGAGAAGTAAGGAGTGAGGGACGAGGGTAATACTATATTTGCTTTTGAGTGCGACAGAAGAGATCCCCCCAACCCCCTTACTGCAACCAAAGAAGATCCCCCAACCCCCTTAAAAAGGGGGCTAGGAAAGCTACTCATGCCTTTACGCTGAGGTAGAGGTGACAAGAGAGTCATCTTGCCGCTGGTTCTGAGTTTGTCCTTGATTTGCTTCTGCCGTGTAGTCTTGAATTGCCTTGACAGTAAGAGATTGAGATTTGAGCGCCCGAATCGCCGCCGCTGTTGCCCGCGCTCCTGCGATTGTCGTGATGATGGGAATCTTATAGGTAAGCGCCGATCGTCGAATCAATTTAGCATCAGTTTGCGCCTCCTCACCAGAAGGCGTATTGATAATCAACTGAATGTTGTGATTCTTAATCGCGTCGAGGACGTGGGGTCTACCTTCATGCAACTTGAGAATTAACCCCACCTTTAGACCATGCTCTTGCAAGACTCGACGAGTGCCATCGGTGGCAATCACATCAAACCCTAATTCCATGAAGTCCCTGACTACAGGCACGACTAGAGGCTTATCGCGCTCGTTACAAGTGACAAAAACCGTTCCTTTTAGGGGTAGGACTTCTCCAGCTCCCAATTCAGCTTTGGCATAAGCTAAGCCAAAATCGCGATCGATCCCCATAACTTCGCCTGTCGATCGCATTTCTGGACCGAGTAAAGTATCTGTCCCAGGGAACTTCTTAAATGGTAATACCGCTTCCTTGACCGCAATATGGTTTAACTTCGGTTCCTCGCTCAAGCCCAACTGTGCTAAGTTTTGCCCTGCCATCACTAACGAAGCTAACTTGGCAAGTTGTACTCCGGTTGCTTTAGAAACAAATGGCACTGTCCGCGAGGCACGCGGATTTGCTTCTAAGATGTATACTTGCGGGTTATAGGTGTGCGCCCCCACTACGGCAAACTGAATATTCATCAAACCGACAACTTTGAGCGCTTTGGCTAGTTGTATGGTTTGAGTGCGAATTTTCTCTAATACCGGAGTTGGTAAGGAAATCGCAGGTAGAGTACAAGCCGAATCGCCAGAATGAATTCCTGCTTGCTCGATATGTTCCATTACCCCACCAATGACAACTTTACCTGTAGTATCGGCGATCGCATCGACATCAACTTCGATCGCATTTTCCAAAAACTTATCGATTAAAATTGGGTGTTCCGGCTCTACCTGCACCGCAAAGGTCATGTAACGCTCTAATTCGGTGTCAGAATAGACAATTTCCATCGCCCGTCCGCCCAAGACATAACTCGGACGCACAACCACCGGATAACCAATCTTCTGAGCCACTACCAGGGCATCCTCATAGCTGCGAGCAATACCATTAGGTGGCTGAGCAATATTTAAGGCGTGCAGGATCTTTTCAAACTTTTCCCGATCTTCTGCCGTATCTATATCTTCGGGAGAAGTACCCCAAATTTTCGTGATGGGGTGTGGTGAAGAATTCTCCCCGACTGCCGACTCCTGTACGGGTGGGTTTGGAAACCCACCCGTACCGACTCCCTGCAAATACTGCTGCAACGGCAATGCTAACTTCAGCGGCGTTTGTCCGCCGAATTGAACGATAATACCGAGTGGTTTTTCGACTTCGATGATGTTGATTACGTCTTCGAGCGTCAGGGGTTCAAAATAAAGGCGATCGCTAGTATCGTAGTCGGTGGAGACGGTTTCGGGGTTAGAGTTAACCATGATCGTCTCGTAGCCAGCCCCTTTGAGGGCATAGGCGGCGTGACAGCAGCAGTAATCGAATTCAATTCCCTGTCCGATCCGGTTGGGTCCGCCGCCCAAAATCATCACCTTGGGACGATCTGAGGGACGAACTTCGGTTTCGCCGTCATAGCTGGAGTAGTGGTAGGGAGTTAAGGCTTCAAACTCAGCAGCACAGGTATCGACAGTTTTGTAAACGGGAACGATACCGAGGCTTTGGCGATATTGCCGTACTCGATCTTCGCTAGTTTTAGTCGCAAAGGCAATTTGCTTATCGCTAAATCCCTGTTGTTTAATGGCAAATAGTTGTTTGCCGTCCAGCGATTCTAGGGGAGTGCGTTTGAGCAGCTTTTCCGTTTCGAGCAGTTGTTGGAAAGAGTCTAAAAACCAGGGATCGATCCCTGTGAGTTCGTAAATTTCTTCATTGCCCATGCCCAAAAGCATCGCTTGGCGCACGGCAAAAATGCGTTCTGGGTTGGGGGTACGCAAGTTTGCACGAATCTGTTCGAGGGAAGGTAGTTTTTCTTGTTTATCGCAACCCCAACCGCTTCTACCTGTTTCTAAAGAACGCAAGGCTTTTTGGAAAGACTCGTTGAAGGTGCGCCCGATTGCCATTGCTTCCCCAACAGATTTCATTTGCGTGGTGAGTGTCGGATCTGAACCGGGAAACTTTTCAAAGGCAAAGCGGGGAATTTTCGTTACTACGTAGTCTATAGTTGGTTCAAACGAAGCAGGAGTCTTTTTCGTGATGTCGTTGGCGATCTCGTCGAGGGTGTAACCGATCGCGAGTTTAGCAGCAATTTTGGCGATCGCAAATCCGGTGGCTTTGGATGCTAAAGCTGAAGAACGCGACACGCGGGGATTCATTTCGATCGCCACGACATCGCCGTTAGTGGGATTAATCGCAAATTGGATGTTAGAGCCACCCGTCTCCACTCCGATTTCGCGGATGATCCGTACCGAGTAGTCGCGCAGCCGTTGGTATTCTTTGTCAGTCAGAGTTTGAGCGGGGGCGACAGTAATGCTGTCTCCGGTATGGATGCCCATTGGATCGATATTTTCGATGCTGCAAATAATAACGACATTATCGGCACAATCGCGCATCACTTCTAATTCGTATTCTTTCCATCCAATTAAGGACTTGTCGATCAAAATTTGCGAGACAGGGGAAGCGTCAAGTCCAGAGGTGGCGAGTTCGAGAAATTCTTCTTGGTTGTAGGCAATACCTCCACCCGTACCACCTAACGTGAAGGCAGGACGGACGATGAGAGGATACGAACCAATTTCTTGAGCAACATTTTTGGCTTCCTCTAAGTTGGAAGCAATACCACTGGGGCAAACAGCAACGCCTATTTTTGCCATCGCTTCGTTGAATTGCTGTCTGTCTTCAGCCTTTTCAATCGCGGCGAGGTTAGCGCCAATCAATTGCACGCCGTATTTTTCTAACGTGCCGTTTTTGGCAAGGCTAACGGCGAGGTTGAGGGCGGTTTGTCCGCCCATCGTAGGTAAGAGTGCGTCGGGACGCTCTGATTCAATAACTTGGGTGACCAGTTCGGGAGTCAGCGGTTCGATGTAAGTGCGCTGTGCAGTTTCAGGATCGGTCATGATCGTGGCAGGATTGGAGTTAACCAAAATCACTTCGTATCCTTCTTCTCGCAAGGCTTTACACGCTTGCGTGCCTGAGTAGTCGAATTCGCATGCTTGTCCGATGACAATCGGTCCTGCTCCCAATAGTAGGATTTTTTTGATGTCAGAGCGCCTTGGCATAGTCTTTTCCTTTGAAGTGAGTAGTGAGTAGTCGGGAGTCGGGAGTCGGGAGTCGTAAAGAGGGTGTGGGGTGTAGGGTGTGGTGCGTGGTGAGTCAATTCTCTCCCTCAGCTCCCGATCGCTCCCTCAGCTCCCTCAGCTCTCTTCTAGCCTCTCGTTTGTTGCGACCAAATGCGCGTTGGTAGCCCCCAGACATAGATGAAGCCTTCAGCGGCTTTGTGGTCGAATTGGTCTTCGGCTCCGTAGGTTGCTAGTTCGGTGTTGTAGAGGGAGTTGTCCGATTTACGTCCGACAATGGTGGCGTTGCCTTTGAAGAGTTGGACGCGCACAGTACCGGAAACTCGCACTTGAGTTTGCTGGATAAAAGCATCGAGTGCGGCTTTGAGGGGGCTATACCACTGTCCGTTGTATACGAGTTGGCTGTAGGTTTCTTCAATTCCCCGCTTGTAGCGAGTGACATCAGCAGTCAAGGTGAGGCTTTCGAGGTCGCGGTGGGCTTGAATTAAAACTGTCATGGCAGGAGATTCGTAGATTTCCCGCGACTTGATTCCCACTAGGCGGTTTTCTACCATGTCAATGCGTCCTACGCCGTGGCTACCAGCGAGTTGATTGAGTCGATCGATCAGCGTGACTGGCGCTAGGGTTTCGCCATTTAAAGCGACTGGAACACCACCGACAAAGGTAATTTCAATATATTCCGGCTGGTTAGGAGTATCGGCGATCGCCTTTGTCATTTGATAAATTTCTTCTGGCGGTTCTGCCCATGGATCTTCCAAGATTCCAGCCTCGATCGCCAATCCCAACAAATTTTTATCTAAGCTGTAGGGAGAAGATTTTTTGACTGGAAAGGGAATGTCGAACTTTTCGCCATAGGCGATCGTTTCTTCCCGACTCATACCCCATTCTCTAGCAGGGGCGAGAATTTTTAAATTTGGATTGAGCGCGCCAATCGAGACATCAAACCGTACTTGGTCATTACCCTTACCCGTACAACCGTGGGCGATCGCATCTGCACCGTACTTTTCAGCCACTTCTACTAAGACTTTCGCAATTAACGGACGTGCTAGAGCTGTGGCAAGGGGATAGCGATTTTCATACAAGGCATTTGCTTGAATCGCTGGGAAGGCATACTCTCTCACGAATACATCTTGGACGTTTGCCACTAACGATTCATCTGCGCCCGATCGCAGTGCTTTTTGGCGGATTGGTTCGAGTTCGTCACCTTGTCCTAAATCGACTGCTAGGGTAATGACTTCTTGCACGCCCCATTCATGCTTAAGGTAAGGAATGCATACCGAAGTATCAACGCCCCCAGAATATGCTAGTACGGCACGCTTAGCCCGACCTGTGGAGTTATTGAGTTGGGAGCTGGTATTTGCTTCAAGATTAACTGGGGTTGTCATTTGTCGCTATGAGTGAGTGGTGAGTGGTAAGAGGTAAGAGAATTAATAATTAGCGAAGTGAAAGTTCGTTGCTGAATTCTTGCAATCTAGACAAAATTTGCCAACGTTGAACTTGTAAGCGATCGCGATCGGCTTTGACTGCTTGTTTGGCTCGGTCAATTTTTAATTGCTCGATTTGAAGATTTTTTGCTTCAATCTCTAAAGCATTTTCCCTATCCTGAATCGTATTGAGTTCATCTACAAGTAGAGCAGTCATTGTATTAACGTTTACCTGATAGGTGAAGCGATTCATAATTCACATCCTTTAAAAAACGTCTTTTTAAAAGTCAAAAGGTAAAAGTTAAAAGTCAATCCTTGGGATCTGCTATTGGTTTTTGTGTCATTAACAGTGAAGATAAGCTAAATGAGTGAAGATTTTGTGAACCGAGTTTCACGCTGAAAAATTTTGTTCCAAAGAACTCATGAAAAGCCGATCTTTCAATACCATTGTGGTACTGCTGTTGCATTCAAATCCAATTCGTTCGTAGAACCGTTGTTGATGCGTAGTCATTAAATAAACTCGTTCGACTCGACTCATGCGGGGATGACTCAAAACTGTTTGCACTAGTTTTCGCCCTAGTCCCCGCCCTTGATAATCGGGATGAATCGCCACATCCCAAATCGTAGCGCGGTAAATTCCATCAGAAGTCGCTCTGGCAAAACCAATCAGCCGTTCTTCATCCCAAACACTCACGACTGGTTCGCTATTGGCAATTGCTATGCTCAGATCTTCTAAGCTGCGTCCTTGCGCCCAAAATGCTGCTTGCTCGAATAATGTTTGTAACTGGAGTAAATCGTCTTGCGATTGCTGCGGTTGGCGTAAAGCGTTACCTGTAGCAATACAGAAACAAATTTGACTGCTATCTGTTTGTGATGATGCCTCTTTAGTTGGAGATACGGTGGATGTCATTCTCGAATGGTAATTGGTAATTGGTAGTTGGTAGTTGGTAGTTGGTAGTTGGTGGTGCAAGAAGTACTTACGACTTACGACTTATACTCACTGTTTCGCAATTCCTTCTTCACGGGCGGCTCTTTGGACGGCAGCTGCAACGGCTGTGGCTACGCGATCGTCAAACACGGACGGGATGATATACTCTGAGTGCAAATCGCTGGGTTTAATTAAAGAAGCGATCGCGCTGGCTGCTTCTAAACACATCGTGGTGGTAATTGTGCTGGCGCGACTGTCTAAAGCACCGCGAAATACGCCAGGAAAAGCTAAGACATTATTAATTTGATTTGGATAGTCGCTGCGCCCTGTTGCCATAATTGCGACATCATTCATCACCAATTCCGGTTGAATTTCAGGGATGGGATTTGCCATCGCCATCACAATTGGGTTTTTTGCCATCGATCGCACCATTTCAGGAGTGACTACACCAGGGGCGCTCACGCCAATGAAAACATCGCTGCTTATCATAGCATCGGTAAGAGTTCCAGCTTGACTAACAGCAAATTCTTGCTTTTCCTGATTCAAGTCTGTTCGATTGGTGGAGAGAATGCCTTTAGAGTCACACATCAGTATATTCGTTGCACCAGCTTTTTGCAGTAAGCGGGCGATCGCGACTCCAGCGGCTCCCGCACCGTTGATGACAATCCGAATTTGCTCGATTGGTTTGTTGACAATTTTGAGCGCGTTGAATAAAGCCGCTAACGTGACAATTGCCGTACCGTTTTGGTCGTCGTGAAATACGGGAATATCTAATTCTTGGCGTAGGCGCTTTTCAATCTCAAAGCAGCGTGGAGCCGCAATATCTTCTAAATTGACTCCCCCAAATACAGGGGCAATATTTTTGACTGTAGCAATAATCTCTTCTGTATCTTGAGTCGCTAAACAGATCGGAAAGGCATCAATTCCGGCAAATTCTTTAAATAGCATGGCTTTGCCTTCCATGACTGGTAATGCTCCGGCTGCTCCAAGATTACCTAACCCTAAAACCGCACTGCCATCCGTGACGATCGCTACAGTATTTTGTTTGATCGTGAGATTATAGACTTGTTCTGGATCTTGAGCGATCGCCGTACAGACTCGACCGACTCCAGGCGTATAAGCCATTGCCAGATCGTCTTGACTTTTGAGCGGAATTCTGCTGTTTACAGTAATTTTGCCACCACGATGCAAATTAAAAGTGCGATCGTAAACGCTCATCAACTTGACATCTGCCAATTCTTTCACTGCCTGGACGATCGTTTCGGCATGTTCTGTACTAGAAGCATCAACAGTCACATCGCGAGTCGTGAGTTGGCGAGTTTGGGCGATTAAATCGATTTGACCCAAATTACCACCACTATTGGCGATCGCTTGAGTCACAGCTGCCAGCATTCCCGCTCGATTGGGAATTTGCAAGCGTAAAGTCAGACTATAACTTGAGTTCGGCGTGAGAATTACCATAAGTAGGGGCTAGGGGCTAGAGACAGTTATCAGTGACCAGTGACCAACTACAAACGATCGAGGGCAAATGACCAATGACTAATGACTAATGACAAATCTTAACGATTTTGAAATATAGAGCGTATAAGTGAAAATTTTGTGAATAGGTAAAAAATTATCCATCGCCGCAAACCCTCAGAACTGTCACCAAATCTACCAAGTGAGATCGAATCTTCCTTTATGCTGGCGGAAATACAGTTATCAGTTATCAGTTATCAGTGAAGAGTGGTAGTTGGTAGTTGCACCTGAACCTGAAGCTCCCTTGTCCCCCTTGTCCCCCTGCTCCCCGACTCCCAACTCCCTACTCCCCGATCATGAAAATTCTGCTTGTAGAAGATGATGAAACTATAGTTCAACTGCTCCAGCCAACGCTTGCCAGTCAACGTTATTTGGTGGAGCTAGCGACTGATGGTCAAGCAGGATGGGAACTGGTAGACAGTTTCGAGTACGATCTGATTTTATTGGATGTGATGCTGCCTAAGCTAGATGGAATTAATTTTTGTAAAAAGCTACGGGCAAAAGGCGATCGCACTCCGGTTTTGTTACTGACGGCTCAAGATTCCAGTACTGACAAAGTTAGGGGATTAGATGCTGGTGCGGATGACTACGCGCTCAAACCGTTTGACATAGAGGAACTATTAGCTCGCATTCGCGCTTTATTACGGCGTAGCAGTGCCACACCATCTCCGGTACTAGAGTGGGGTTTCTTACGGCTCGATCCTAGTAGCTGCGAAGTCACCTATGACGGTAAACTCTTACATCTGACGGCAAAAGAGTACGGCATTTTAGAATTACTACTACGTAACACTCATCGCATCTTTAGCCAAAGTGCGCTACTCGATCGCGTGTGGTCGTTTGACGAACCCCCTACGGAAAATACTGTTAGAGCGCATATCAAAAGTTTAAGACAGAAAATTAAAAAAGCCGGAGCGCCAGACCCGATTGAGACAGTTTATGGATTGGGATATCGGTTGAAGGCGGAAGAGCAGGGAGCAGGGAGCAGGGGGGAGAAGAGAGCTGAGGCGCAGGGGAGCAACTACCAATTACCAACTAGTCAATCCCAAATTCCAGTAGAACTAATTCCATTATGGGAAAGACACCGAGAAAAGTATATTCATCGGATTGGAGTCGTAGAACAGGCGATCGCATCTGTCAAGCAAGAGTGTCTCGATCCTCAACTACAACACCAAGCAGCGAAAGAAGCGCATACTCTAATTGGCTCTCTCGGTAGTTTTGGTTTAATCGCCGCCTCGCAATTGTGTCGCCAAATTGAACGAGAATTATCTGATGAAACTCAATTAACTCAAGAGCGTATAGAGCATCTTTCAACACTTGTCGCCACATTACGGCAAAATTTGAACGCTGTAGAAGAAGTCAAAAGTCAAAAGTCAGAAGTCAAAACTCAATTTTCCCCACCAACTACCAACTACCAACTACCAATTACCAAATTACTAGTTGTAGACAGCGATCCCGCGATCGCGCAAGCTGTAACAACAGAGGCTACAACAGCAGGAATGGAGGTAGTTGTAGCACGAGATTTGTCTCAGGCACGCTCGGCAATTGCCTGTACTAAACCTGATGCAGTACTGCTCGACCTCTACTTTTGCCAAAATCGGGTGCATGGTTTGCAGTTTTTGTCAACTCTAGCAAACGCACAGCCACCGATACCTACGATTGTCCTGACTGCGCCACAGAGTTTTGCCGATCGCGTGGAAGCAGCTCGGTTAGGAGCGCGGAGTTTTTTGCAAAAGCCAGTACCACCAGCTCAAGCGATCGCGGCGATCGCGCAAGTTTTGCAAGCATCCACAACTCCAGAAGCAAAGTTAATGCTTGTGGATGACGATCCGCAGTTACTCGAAAGATTGCAGGTATTACTAGAACCTTGGGGATTCAGACTGACCTTGCTTGCCGATCCTCAGCAATTTTGGCAGTCTTTGGCAAACTTTCGCCCCGATCTGCTGATTTTAGACATAGAGATGCCACAATTGAGCGGTATTGACCTCTGCCAAGTGGTACGCAACGACCCCCAGTGGAGCGAACTGCCAATTATATTTCTATCCGCTCGTACTGATGCTGAGACAATTCATCGAGTTTTTACGATTGGTGCTGACGATTACGTAAATAAGCCAGTCATCGGACCCGAACTCGTTGCCAGAGTACTAAATCGCTTAGAGCGTAGTAAAATTCGTCACCAAATGTTACAGCTTCAGAATGCACAATTAATGACAGGCGATGGTAACTGGTAAATGATAATTGGTTGTTGGTTGTTGGTTAACTGACAACTGATAACTAACAACTTTGTAGAGACGATACATGTATCGTCGCTACACTGATACCTGAAAACTGATAACTGACTGATGACTAGTGACAAAATCCGAAATGGGATTGTGAGTCGATTGGGTTTAGCGCTGTTATATTTGCTGACTCTGTTGTGTTTGGGCTGGGTTTCTTTCTACTCCCTCACAGAATGGCGGGTGACGGTCGATCGCCAAGTCAATTTGCAAATGGAAGTAGCAGCGACAACACCATCAACTACACCAGAGAGCTTCCAACAACAATTGTTGCAGCAGACGGCGCGGGAAGCTAAAAAACGGGCTGACAATGCGATCGCCGTGTCTCTAGTTAGTTTCGGTTTCAGCGCGATCGGATTTTTATTAGTCTATTACCTCTTAAATTTACAACTACAGCGAGAACTTGCCGAACGCCAGCGTGCAGAAGAGGCTCTACGTCAAGCTGAAACTAAGTATCGTAGTATTTTTGAAAATGCGATCGAGGGAATTTTCCAAACAACACCAGACGGGCGATATTTGACAGCAAATCCCATGCTGGCAAAGATTTACGGTTATTCCTCTCCCGCCGAACTGATGGCGAATATCTCTGACTTGGGACAACAGCTTTACGTCAATCCCAACCGCCGGACTGAGTTCATTCGCCTATTACAACAGCACGACACCGTAGCGGGGTTTGAGTCTCAAGTCTATCGTCAAGATGGTCAAGCGATTTGGATTGCAGAGCAGGCAAGAATTGTCAGAGATGATAAAGGTAAGCCGCTTTACTATGAAGGTATTGTCGAAGATATTACCGAGCGCAAACATGCAGAAGAAGAACGGGCAAAGCTGATTGCTATCCTCGAAGCAACTCTAGATTTTGTCGCTACTGCCGATCTAGACGAACGGGTACACTATTTAAATAGCTCTGCTTGTAAAGTTTTTGGTTGCGATCGCGATCGCGATTTCACGAACTTGCATCTGAGCAATCTCCATCCTGCTTGGGCTTACGACCTCTTGCACCGCGAGGCTATTCCTACGGCAATTCAGGATGGCGTTTGGGTAGGTGAAACAGCAATTCTGAGTCATGATGGACGCGAAATTCCAGTTTCACAACTATTGATCGCGCACAAATCCTCGCAGGGAAAGGTGAAGCTACTATCTACCATCGCCCGCGATATCACTCAGCGCTTGCAAATTGAAGCCTCGTTGCGAGAAGCAGAAAGACGTTGGCGGAGTTTGTTAGAGAATGTCCGTTTGGTAGTAGTAGGACTCGATCGCCAGGGAATTGTCGAGTATGTCAATCCATTCTTTCTTGAATTGGTAGAATATACCTCAGAGGAGGTTTTGGGCAAGAATTGGTATGAAGTGTTCTTACCACCTCATCAGCGTCAGCGCGTGCAGGAGCATTTTCTGCAATTACAGCAACAAGGCTTGCATAACTACTATCAAAATTCGATTTTGACTAAATCTGGGCAAGAACGGTTAATTGCTTGGAATAACACGATATTACGCGATTTACAGGATGAGGCGATCGCAACTCTTAGTATTGGGGAAGATATTACGGAACGTTACGCGATCGAACGCATGAAAGATGAGTTTGTTTCTGTTGTTAGTCACGAACTTCGCACGCCTTTAACGTCAATTCACGGGGCGCTAAATTTATTATCTAGCGGTCTAATTGACGCTCATAGCGATCGCGGACGGCGCGTGATCGATATTGCTTCTGAGGGAGCCGATCGCTTGGTGCGACTGGTGAACGATATTCTGGAGTTGGAACGCTTGGAATCGGGAAAAATTAGTTTATTGCAGCGATCGTGCAACGCGGCTGATTTATTAGAAAAAGCAACGGATTTGATGCAGGTGATGGCAAATCGTGCCAAAGTTACTCTATCTGTTTATTCCCAAGATATTCAACTCAACGTCGATGGCGATCGCATTATTCAAGTCTTAACTAATCTCCTTGGTAATGCAATTAAATTTTCTCCAGAAGGCTCCACAGTTGAGTTAAGTATTGAAGCGATCGAAGGTGGTGAGAATTCGGAGTTTGGAATACGGAATTCAGAGTTAAATTCTGCCTCAGCTGCCCTATTAACCAATATTCTCTTCACAGTTAAAGATCGGGGGCGTGGTATCCCAGAGGATAAGATTGAAAGTATTTTCGAGCGTTTTCATCAAGTTGATGCCTCCGATTCCCGAAAAAAAGGTGGCACGGGACTCGGGTTAGCAATCTGCCGTAGCATTATACAGCAGCATGGTGGACGAATTTGGGCAGAGAGCGTATTAGGTGAAGGAAGTCGTTTTTATTTCACGCTACCAAGTAAGTAAGGTAGGCGATGCCCTCCTTACTATTGTTCCTACCAAGTAAGTAAGGTGGGCGATGCCCTCCTTACTATTGTTCCCCCCTTTATAAGGGGGGTTAGGGGGAATCTCCAAGAGCTTTCTTGGCATCACCGACGAAAAGTATAGGGGTGGGCAATGCCCTACTAAACTAGGTCTTTTAACTAGATCGAAGCACTGGCAAAGGGATTTTCTCCACCAGCGAGACTAGCAAAAAAGTCTTGATAATTACCGGACAAGGAACTGCTATCACCAGTGACAGGGGCAGCTCCACCAATATCAAAGGTGAATAATGGCTCTGTTTCTCCGTTGACTACAAGACTGAGTTGACCACCAAATAAACCGTCAGTGGCGGGTTCAAAATTGAATTGAAAATTGCTATCGCTGTTACCTTCATTGATGTTAGTTAGGGAGTCATTGCTTAAATTAGCAAAAACATCCTGTACCCCAGTTCCAATCAGGTCTGCTTGTGCCTCAATGCTTGCTGCAACATCATCTGGGAGTTCGGGTGAATTCCCTTCTGTTGTATTCGCATTGGCAAGAATTTCGTCTAGCGCTTCTGCAAACTCCGTACCAGCAGACGATCGAAATTCATTAATAGTATCCTGGGCAAATTGTGGGAGTTCAAACTCCATGATTTATCTCCTATTGTTTGGACAAATTGGCAACACGATCTAAATGCGATCGCATTGCCAAGCCTGAATTTGTTTGCCGAAAATGTTCTACGGCAAAGCTTTAGCCCAAGCCCTCGAACGTATAGTTTGGGTTGTTATAATCTGGAAGGTTCGTAGCAGTATCTATGGTTTCTTGAGTCGCGCCCCCAGAACCAAACAAACTGCTCACGCCCGTGTTAATATCAAAGCCGATCGCTTGGCTGGGCTGGCTGCTACCAAGTGAAACTAGTTCGCTGTCACTACTAAGAGGAAAAGCCCAGTCTTCATTCCCAATCGCGCTACCATCACTGCCGATCTCAAGTCGATTTCCTAAAAGATTGCTGTCACTAACATCGGCAGTGTTACCACTACCGAGGATGTTGTTATTGTTGCCTTCAGGCATATTGGCATTGCCAAGAACGGTATTGCTTTCACCTAATTGCCAGTTGCCATTACCGTTGGTTTGGTTGTCAGTACCAAAATTCCAGTTACCGTTACCAGTACTTGTATTGTTATCGGCATAATTCCAGTTGCCATTACCATTGGTTTGACTATCACTGCTGAAATTCCAATTGCCATTACCATCGGTTGTGTTGTTACTTCCAAGGTTCCAGTTTCCATTGCCGCTACCAGTGTTACCAGTAGAATCTGACTCGGACTCTAAATTGTTGACATCTAAGATAAAGTTGTCACTGTCAAACGGTACGGGTTGGTCAGTTTCAATTTCTGGTAAGGAGGGAAGAGTATCGCCAAACGGCAAATTATCAGGGAGATTGCTAGCTTGTGGGTTGTTTTCAGCATTGCCACTAGCAAAAGGATTATTATTACCTGATTCCGAACTATCTCCACCAGAAAAGGGATTATCACTGCTACCAGAGAGGTTACTACTTTCATCTAAGGTGTTGCCTTCACTGGATTGTAACTGACCGTCTTGAAATGCCCAGTTACCATTACCTGTAAAGTTGTTAGAGCTAGTTTCCGGTTGCGATGTGGTTTGATTATCTGAAGTTGCCATTGAAAAATCTCCGACTGTTTACACTAATTGCTCAATTCGCTCGAACATCAAGCAGACTAATTAAAGCCCTACTTCAAAAAATGTTCGTCTTAAATCAATTTGCAAACGGATATCATCAATTCATTCAAAATAGGGGCTTCCTAAAGACAAAGAAAATACTGCATCAGTTATTAGTTGCCAGTGAGGATATACTCGCGACAAAATTGATGCGATGATACATTAAAAGGCAATATTCGCTTGTAATTTAAATGATTTGCAAAACGACTCTATTAGATTTTTTTACGCTACCTTCTTGAAAAAGAGCGATCTTCAAAGCTTGCTTCTAAACTTAATTTTTTTGTTGCAAGAACTTAGCGAATAGATTTGGCAAAATATCGATCTCATAATCCTTTGAAGCCGCACTCTATTAGTAGGCAGATGCCCATTATTTAGAGAACAAATTCAGCAAGATAACCTAGTGAATATCAAGCATATGTCTGTTAGTTTATAAAATTTATAAAGCGTGTGAAATGAGTAAAGTTTGGATTGAGTTGTTAATTTTTTCGATTTGGGAAGTGACTTCAGATTGGCTTAATTGATGAGATTGAGTAGTGATTTGGGGCGATCTACTATTGGTTTAGCAATCCATCATTTGCTACTTTTGTCAACAAACTTTTGGTGATTTCTTCCCATTCGCAATCGAGATCGATATGAGCGGGCGATCGCCCGCTGCGCTTATACCAATAACGAGCATTACTCAAGTCACCTTCTTGACGGTGTAAATGAGCGTGAACCCAAGCACTATCAGCGTCAGCTTCATCTTGGATCAGTACGTGCGCTCGTTCCCAATCCCCTTGCTTAGCGTACCAAAGTGCTTGCAAAGGTAAAGGGAGATCTGGACAATTTTTTTCTGCTAAGAATTGAGCCAAGCGATCGGAACTCATAATCAGTTATCAGGGAGCAGGGAACGCACGAGCAGTTAACTCCGACCTACGACTTACGACTTACAACTTCGACTAGCCTATCAAACTGCTGGGCGAGTAATTCTCCAGCTGCGGTACTATCTACAGGTTGAGAGAAAAAATATCCTTGCCCGAATTTACATTTGAGTCCTCGCAGACGGGCAAGCTGTTCTAAAGTTTCTATTCCTTCAGCCACGACTTCCATGTCTAGGGCGCGGGCAAGCATGATTGTAGCGCGAACGATCTCCCAACTCTGATAGCATTTACCAATTCGGCAAACAAAGGAACGGTCTAGCTTGAGGATATTTATCGGAAACCGTTGTAAGTAACTTAAGGAAGAATAACCCGTGCCGAAGTCATCTAGGGCTAGCGAGACTCCCAAAGCGTTGAGTTCTTTCATCAAAGCCGCGATCGCTTCAGGGTGTTCCATCAGTACGCTTTCAGTCAGTTCTAGTTGCAAACTCTTAGCATCGAGTCCAGTGGCTTGTAATATTTGAATAATTTGTTTTCCTACTTGCGGTTGAGTAAACTGCGGTGCAGAAAAGTTGACACTGATTTTGAACGGCACGTTCAAGGCAAATTGTGCTTGCCAAAGTTGCATTTGCTGGCAAGCTTGCTGCAATACCCACCAGCCAATCGGGATAATTAACCCTGTCTCTTCGGCAATTGGAATAAATTCTGCTGGAGAGATTGCACCCCTTTGCGGATGCTGCCAGCGTACGAGTGCCTCGAAACCAACAATTTTTTGGTTGACTAGCGAAACTATCGGTTGATAGTGCAAATGCAATTCCTGGTTGTTAATTGCCCGTCGCAAGTCAGTTTCTAATTGAAATAGTGCTACGACGCGATCGCGCATGGAGGTATCGAAAACTTCATACCGTGCTTTCCCGCCAGCTTTGGCGCGGTACATAGCAGTATCGGCATCGCGCAATAAATCTTCTGGTTGGCGATATTCTCTTGTATTTGCGATCGCGCCAATGCTTGTGGTGGCAAAAATCTCATTACCATCTAACCGAAAAGGTAACTTAAGTGCCAGTTGTATCCGTTTGATCATCTCGGTGGGATCGCTACAATTCTCTAGCACCATGGCAAACTCATCGCCGCCTAGACGAGCTAGAGTATCTCCCGTGCGGATCTGCGCTCTTAGTCTTTGAGCGATCCCAATCAACAACCGATCGCCGAGCATATGTCCTAAACTATCATTGATTGCCTTGAAGCGATCGAGGTCTAAAAACAAAACTGCAAAACTATAGTCTGTTTGCTGTTGTTGCAACCTCAGTGCTTGCTCCAACCGCATCATAAATAGGGCGCGATTTGCTAGACCCGTGAGGGAATCGTGAAAGGCTTCGTGTTGTAATTGTTGCTCTATTTGTTTGCGCTTAGTAATATCGTGGACGATGATACAAAAAACATCTTTGCCGTTGCGAGTAATTAAGTTCGCGTTAATTTCAACATCAACTAGTATTCCATCCTGACGGCGATATTGTTGTTCGCCTGTAAAGTAACGCTCTACTTGCAATGCTAAGATAAAGCGCTCTACAACTGCCTGATTTTCAGCAACTAAATCGAATAGTGTCAACTGGATTAGTTGACCGGACTGATAGCCGAGGAAATTTTCAAATGTAGCATTGGCTTCAATAATTTGTTTGGTACTGGCATTGACTAAAAAAATACTTTGAGAAGCCTTGGCAACTAAATGACGGTATTCTTCACTTTCTTGCCATTTACGCTCGGAGGCTACCAATTTTTCTATAAGTTGAAAAATAATCGTAGCAAAAATCATTGCTACAATCGCTAGTAAAATTGTTAAATAATACCAACTTGTCCGACCTTGATGATATATTTCTCTGGCGATATCAACGCGCAAAATTGCCGCAGGTTTACCGTAAATATCTGGTAGCAAAGCGTAACCAGCAATTGTATTTTTGCCGATCGGACGCACGAGAATTTTGTTAGTTGGTGATAATAAATTTCGCATTGCCTGAAAATCAGCAGGCAGATCGGGGCGATCTATTGCACGTACGGAAAGCGGCAGGCGGGTAGACTTGGATAAAGTGGCGATCGTTCCAGCATTGAGATAACGCCCAAAAATGAGCGAACCACGAATCGGTTCTTTATCTTTACTGGGCAAAATTGGTTGCGCTCCGACTAAAATTAATCCTTCTGGTAGATTGACAATACCTACTGCGCCACTTTCTATAGTCGTGTGGTACACCAATGGAGATTGGGGGACTAGATGAGGTTTTATCGCTGGAGAAATTGACTTGTATTTCTGAGTATTTAAGTCAAAACCAGTTCCGTAAACTATTTTGCCTGAAGGCTGAACGTAGAGAACTAAATTGAGTTTGAGTGCCAGCAATCCGGCTGGATAGAGATTAGAGTCGATATAATCTTGGTTCCGATCTAGGACAAAATTATAAGTATCGTTCCACCTTGCCCAATCATCAATGTGAATGCTCAAATCTTTTTGGGATTGAGTAAAAGCACTTAAAACTCCTTCTACTGCTTGGCGAGTCTGTCGTTCTTCTGCCTGTTGCAGATTATTGAACAAAATAACTGATACTGTCGCATACAATACTCCAATTAGACTGGTGAATGCTACACCGATGGGGAATAATGTCTTTTTGGATTTCATGCGATCGCGTTACTTAGTAGAAATATCTCGTTTGGGTTAAGTAAAAATTGATTTAACTGCTACAAATATTACAATCATAAGCCTATCTAGATCTAGCTATCAAGCGTAAAATTGCGAAGTTCATAGTTAATTTACTTATCTTTTTACGTATGTTTACTGAAAGATATGTTGCGCAAAGATGCAAAAAATTGCTAGCGGCTTTGCACGAAAACTTTCCCACGGCGGGGGGAACTCTCCCACGGAAGTGCTTGAATTTTGACGCGCTCTCAATTGGGCGAGCCGCGCTATTTTACGATTGCATCTAGAATATTCTCTGTTCCAAAGCGTACCACATCAGTACAGGGTAAACCAGTCTCGGCTTGAGTTTGTTCGATCGCCTGTCGTGCCGTGGCAAGATCGAGATGAAATGTGTTGAGCGCGATCGCGGCGACTGGGACATCGGCAAATGCTCCTGCTGCTTTAGCTACCATTTCGTATAGTTGTACTACGTCGGTTAAAGCTGGAATTGGGACGTGGGGATGGTTGCGGATGTGAGTTTGTCCAGCGCGATGGACTAACACTAGATGCGTCGGTTGCGTTCCCCGAATCAGGGGTAAGGTTGCGGTCGAGCCTGGATGCAGTAACGATCCCTGCCCTTCTACAAAGACAATATCGCGATCGCTGCCGTGTTGCACGACCATTTGTTCTACTGCCCCTGCTGCAAAGTCAACTCGAATTGCATCTAGGGGAATACCATCGCCAGCAATCATCAGCCCTGCTTGTCCGGTCGCGATAAACTTAGAACGCAAGCCCCGTTGTTGACAGGCACGATCCAGTTCCAAACAAGCAGACATTTTACCTACACCCATATCCGTACCCACAGCCAGCACTCGCCGACAAGCTAACGTTTGCGCTTGTCCGCTGGCGATGGGTAAGTTAGGCGGTTCTTGTCTGACATCCCAAATCCACTGTCCTGGGCGTAAGTTTTGAAATTCCGGGATTGTGGCTAAGGGTGTGTGCAATCCGTTAGCAATTGATAAACCTGCAAATACAGCTTGCTTGACTTCCTGCTGCCACTCTGGAGGTAAAATGCCTCCAGAAGGAGCAATGCCAATGGCTAATATGTCTGGATTGTGAGCTAATGCTTCCTCAACGGAACCGACAATCGGGATGTCGCGGTTGATGCCAGAGACTACAGGTAGAGACTCTCCGGCACATTGGCGATCGATAACGGCGACAATTTGAGCCTGACTGTAGCGTAACAAGGCAAGTCCTGTTTTACCTTGACTGCCCTTAATGCCGTCGTGTAAGAGAATGGCTACCCTACTTTCAGCCTGCAACCGCACTGCGTTCTACCCCCAATCCTGGTTTGCAATTTGGCAACAACCGCCCCGATCGGATTATTGCACCTACAAAGGGTTCTGCGGTTAAATTCAAATGACTATCTAAATCGAGGTAGTCGGCTAGGGGTGCGAGGTGGGCAGCGGCTGTATTCGAGAGGGAACTGTCAGAATAGCAACCAAACATGACCTGTAACCCTAATGTCTTTGCCACTTGTACCATCCGCATTGCTTCTGACAAACCACCAGCTTTCATCAATTTGATATTGATTCCGCCCGCGCAGTTGGATAACTGAGGAATATCGCGACTTGTCATACAGCTTTCATCGACAAAAATCGGTAGAGGCGATCGCTGTTTTAATTGGGGTAAGTGTTTCTCTTCTCCCCTTGCTAGCGGTTGTTCTACATATTTAACATCATAGTCGGCTAACCACCGACACATGGCGATCGCGTCATCTAAATTCCAGCCGCCGTTGGCATCGACAAATAACTCTAAAGTCGGAACTTCATCGCGGATTGCTGCTAACATTTCCCGATCCGCCTCAATTCCGGCTGGATTGCCCAACTTGACTTTGAAAATCTTGACTTCGATAAATTGCAACCAGTCTCTTACCCTTGCTACGGCTGCTTCTGGGGTATTAATCCCAATTGTGACCGAGGTTGGCACGATGCGATCGCAGTCCAATCCCCACAACTGCCACAGGGGTAATCCCGCCTTTTTCCCAATCCAATCGTGCAGTGCCATATCGATTGCAGCTTGGGCAGAGGAAGGCATTGTTTGTAATATCGAACCAATTCGCTGCCGTTCCCAAGGATTCATACTTTGTAACTGCGGTGCAATTGTTTGGATTGCCTCCAACAGCATTTCGGTAGATTGCGGACGATGTCCAAGAGAAAATGGCGATGCTTCCCCCCAGCCTTCAATTCCATCCTGTGCGATTTTCACCCACACATTTGTCGTTTGGGCTGTCGTTCCGCGACTAATTGTCAGAGGAAAACGCTTGCGGACGGTGAAAAGTTCGGCGCTGACGTGCATATGGGCGATCGCGTATTGTAATTAAGTCGCACTCATGCAGTGTAGCGTTAAATCAGGGAGCAGTTATCAGTTATCAGTGACCAGTAAACACAATAATTTTTCATATCTTGAGTTAGAGGCGATCGCATAGTTCGTGGTAGGTAGCCAAAAAGTAAATTACAAAATTCGTAGGGGCGCACAGCTGTGCGCCCCTACATAGATTATGCGTTCTTACCAGATCGCGATCGCTAAGCCTTTGCCTTTTGTGTTGGTGGTAGCACGACTTTTTTAGCTAAACCTAAAGCTTGTAAAGCCTGAATTGCCCACCATGTCATATCAATTTCCCACCACCGCCGTCCGGCTGGTGCTACATTAGGCTGAGCGTGGTGGTTGTTGTGCCAACCTTCCCCATAAGTCAAAAGTGCTGCCCACCAAAGATTGCGAGAATTGTCCTCTACCTCAAAATGACGATAACCGTATAAATGAGTCGCCGAGTTAATTAGCCAAGTGCTGTGCCAGAGTAATACGGCGCGGAGAAAGACACCATAGATGACAAAAGACCAGCCGCCGAGAAGGTATAGCAACACCGCCAATGGAATTTGCAACAGTAAGAAGTAGCGATCTAACCAGCGATAATACGGATCGCGATCGAGATCGGGGGCAAACTTTCGGTAATTATCGTAGATATAGAACTCCGATCGCGGGTACAGAATCCACAGCATGTGACTCCACCAAAAACCCCGCTTAGAAGAGTAAGGATCTTTGTCCACGTCCTCTGTATGAGCGTGATGTTGTCGATGTCCCGCTACCCAAAAGACGGGTCCTCCCTGCATGGCAAGCGCCCCGATGAAGGCGATCGCATATTCCAGCCACTTCGGTGTTATTTGCAAACTGCGGTGACTTAAGAGCCTGTGATAGCCTAAACAAATCCCAATGCTGCCAAATAGCCAGTGAAGAAATATCGTCACTCCCAAAGCCGACCAAGAAAAACACCAGGGAGCGAGCATTGCTACAACATGAAACGTGCCGAAAAACACCACATTGATCCAGCTGAGAGCAAGCGGCTGTTTACCCTCTGCAACTGAGCCTATAGTCATAATCTCTACTTTCAGTACTCAGCACTTAACAAACCTTTTGTCAGGAAATGCAAGTGCTACTTACAACCCCAGCTTAACAACGCAAAAATATAATTGCAAGTACTGCTTGCACGATTTGATAAATTTCTATCTTATGGCTACTCAACTAACTTCCACTCGACAGCGATTGATTGATGCGGCTTTGCAGTTGTTCTCAATTCAGGGAATCACCGAGACGACAACGCGGCAGATTGCCGAACTAGCGCAGGTGAACGAAGTCACCCTGTTTCGGCATTTTGGCAACAAGCAAGGGTTGTTGCTAGCAGCAATCTCAGAATCAGCAGTATTTAAAGATTTTGGCGAATCCCTGCGCGAGAAAGCGAGTCAAACAAGTAGCTTGCATCAGGCACTCAAAGACTATGCTAGCGATCGCTTGCAGGCTTTAGAGCAAGTGCCAGAGTTAGTATTATCTGTGGTAGGTGAATCCAGGCGCTATTCCAGCGAACACCAGCAAGTGATTGGCGAATATTTAACTCAAGCAAATCAATATGTAGCTGAGTATATCGCCACTGTCATCGAGCGGGAACAATTACAAACTAATTTACCAGTTTCTCAGCTAGCTAGCTTACTCAATAGTTTGCTATTAGGATATACAGCAATTCAATTTACAACAGGATTTCAAGCACTTTGGCAGAGTAGAGACGAGTTTTTAGAAAGTTTGGTTGAGTTATTCTTAAACCAGGTTGAAGCTGAAAGTAGTGTAGATAAAATTATCGATTTACCAGCAAATTTAGTCCATCTAATTCTCCAAAGAGCTAAGAAAATTGAACTACGAGATTATGCATTAATGTATGTCTTATTTGCCACAGGTTTATCAGCGTTAGAAATTGCTAATTTAGAAAGAATTCATCAAATAATCGATCGCGATCGCTATTTATTGCAAATTACTCAAGGTTCCGTGCGACAAGTTCCCGTGAATCAATGGATTTTGGGAAAGCGATACGGTTCCTATACTCGCAACCCCTTGACTCAGTGGCTCAAAAGTCGTAAAGACAATGAAGCAGCATTATTTTTAAATGACGCTGGTTTACCAATATCAGAAATAGAAATTCAGCAGCGCTGGCAGATAATTACTCAAGGATTACTCACGCCAGAAGGACAAGCACCAGCTATCGCCCAAACTCAACAAACATGGTGTGTAGAAATGTTAATGAAAGGCATGACTTTAGAAAATTTAAGTATGCTAACAGGATGGAGTTTAAAACAACTGAAACCTTATACTCAGAGAGTCAAAGAAAAAATAGCTATAGAACAAGCTATTCAACGCGATCGCGATTCTCAATAAACAAAACTTTACTCGTTTATATCTTTAGCATTCTTCTTTGCGCCTCTGCGTCTAACGCTACGCTAACGGCTTCGCCTTCGCTATCGCTAACGCCTACGGCTGATGCGCGACATAAATTCAGTCTTGGATTTTAAATCAACAAAACTCCCCTACGAATTCACAAAAACAACGCGATCGTTCTGAATCTTCACCCCATATTCCTCCAACCGCCTATACCATCCATCCCGCGTCCCAATCTCGCGAGAATTCTTCAACAACCCCAACTCTTCCTCTTGTCGAGTCAAATTAGCAAATTGTTCGTAGAAAGGATAGCGTTCGCTAACAAAAGTTTCCTTACGATGCAGAATTGGCGGATTAGCAGCGCGATCGTAATCGCGATAAAATACCTTCAAATCCGGCAAATGAATTTGCATACTTGTATGTAAAGTTGGATGAGAATTTGCATCAAAATCTGGATAAAACAAATAAGAAATCTTTGGCTTATCCGTACAAAACTTCACCAGCGTTGCATCTTCCAAACGTCCGATAGTACGACTAGCACAGCCTTCATAAATCCGCAGCAGCGGATCTAATTCTTCAATTGCAGAGACGTGAACGTATAAAGCTGTTGGTAAACGCTTTCCTATCTTGCTTTGCTGGCAGATTTTAGTAATAACTCCAGGCTTACCCAAACTGAAAAGCTTATTATCTGCTACCTCACAAGCTTCTTGATAACTACCAAAAAAAGCTTTGATATCGTGGCGCAGTGCGGGTGATAACTTATTAAAACTGGGACGCTGACTGAATTGAGTTAACGCCAGATATACTAGAATATCTAAAGAACGACGATAGGCGATCGCATCCCATTCTGCTTCATCCGTGGCTTGTAAGATAACGTTATAGGCGCGGCGGAAATTACCAAACTCTATTAGTAATTGCGATTCCTCTGCTAACTCACCCTTGACGGGTAAACGTCCCCTTTCAGTCACAAAAGCCATCAAAGGCGCGAGTTGTTCTTGATAATCTTCAAATCGCTTGCTGGGAATGCGTACTCTCGGTGTGGTGGCGCGAGAACGAAAGCGTAAAGCTTTGAAACTCTCCCGTTCTTGTTCGTCTCGAAAGACAAAGTAGATCCCCAGCGCGACTGGAACTGCATCGACATTGAGGACTTCATCAATATATTTTTTCAGTTCTTCTTGGTCGTAATACTTTTGAAACGTGTTGCGACTCGTAACAATGCCATCGCCATACGCCATTTGATTGCTGCTGCGGTCGTTAATCAGGACTTGCGCGGAGACGAGCAAAACTTTGTGGGTGAGTTCCCAGGCGTAAATTAAGGCTTGGCGGCGTTCCTCTAAATCTTCAATCACGTTGAGGACGTAGCCTAAGTTTACAATATCTGCGGCATGGCGTGGGGCATTAGGGCGATAATAAGGGTCCCAACCGTTGCTGGTATATCCCAAGTTAGCCACGCGATCGATATCGCCACCGTGACCGCAACCATAATCGAAAAACGTGGTATCGTTATTTAAAATTGCAGATTCTATTGCCGATCGCACGGGACGAGATATTTCTACACGATAAATAGCCGCCCGATGGCGTTCGATCTCTGGTAATGTTGCGAGGTAGTTAGACTCGACCATGAGGTTGTAGGGCAATGGCAGTTAAGTCTTCTATCTTCTTTATATTAGGATCTCCTGCCAGATAACCGATACCCCGGTGTAGGTGCAAGCGGAATTGAATTGCCAGGGTTTCTTTGTCTATACCTAGATTATCGTTATAACAGCGTTGTTTGAGTGCGATCGCCAATACATCTGACATTTCTCCCCCAAATACACGCCACGTCATCTCTACGTTGCTATCTGTAGGAATTGGTACGGGTGAGGGGGTGGTAGGTTCGGCGAGAGAACGGCAAAAAGCCCAACGACACAGTATATTCCATTGGTCGATCTTGGTATTGCGTTTGAGTTTGATTAGTTGTTCTTTGGCTGTTTGGGACAGGCGGATGCGATCGATTGGTGACTCCATAGCAGTAGATGGTAGTTGGTGATTGGTAATTGGTAATTGGTCGTCTGTAACTCTTAAGTTTTGACTTTTGACTTTTAACTTTTGACTTACCAGAAGTAACCTGGTTCTATCGTTGTCTGTCTTTCTATTGGATCGTATTTTAAAAGATATTCGCGGGCGATCGCTTCGTTTTGGCGTAGGGTGTGGACTTCTTTTTCCCCAATTTCGGTGTCGGTGGAAAGCAGGATGACTTGGTGGCTGGCGGAGGGAAAGTAGCGTTCGACTAGGTTTTGGCGGTGGGAGGAGTCTAAGCGTCCGAGGGGGGTATCGATGGCGATGGGTAAGCGTCGTCCAGAGACTCTAGCGAGTCCCCACAAAAATGCGATCGCTAGAAGTTGTTTTTCTCCGGCTGAGAGGCGATGTTTGGGGACTAGTTTCCCTTGTAAGTCATAGAGGGAAAGGCTAAAGGTATTGGTAGCGATCGCAATTCGATGTACTAAATCTGATTTATGCAATAAATAGCGGAAGCATTCTGTTACTTCTACTTCTAATTTATTCAGTTTTCTTAAGGTTAAGCGTTCGCGAAACAGTTTTAGGGTTTCTTGGACTTTTGATGCAGATGTAAGAATATGTTCGGTATTTTTGCGAAGAATGGTTTGTTCGGTATATTCGTTTAAGTCTTTTTTCGTTTGTGCGATCGCGGTTTCTAATTCTAAAATTCTGTGTTTAGCTGTTTCACAGTTTGCTTTTATATTTGTAACTCTATTTTGTGCTGTTTGTAGCGTTTCAACTAATTGCTGATAAGCTTCTGGCGAGGCTGCTGTTTGTAATTGTCTTTCGAGATCGACGATTTCTGCTGCTTGTTGTTCGAGTATCGTTTGCTGCTGTTTTGCAGAGTTGTTCGCAATCGGTAAAGCAGAATTGAGTAAATTATTTAGGTAATTTAGTGTTTCGCTGTCGCTTTGCAACCATGAGTATTCCTGTAGAGACGTTACATGTAACGTCTCTACATCTTGTTGAAGCAACGTTTTAATTTTATCTAATTGTTCTATTGTAATATTTATAGTAGAAATCTGTGCCAATAGACGTTGATTTCGTTCTAACAATACATCTTGCGCTACTTGCGATCGCGCCTGTTGAAATTCGGTTTCAGCTTGCGATCGCGCTTGTTCTAGTAGTGGTGTAATTAAGGCAAGAGGTAGTACGTCAGATGCTAATTCTCTCATCGCTTGACGCGCTGTTTCTGCTGTTGCGTTTTTGGTTTGATGCTGTTGTTCTAATTGACTGCGATCGGCTGCTATTTTACCACCTTCAGCCAGAAATTTATCAAATGCTTCTTGCTGTTCTTTCTCCGCTGCTGTTAGTTTATTTTCTAAAGAAGTTAAATAGGATTTTTCTCCATCTTGCTTATCTTGTAAATCTTTCAGTTTTTCTTCTATCTCTTCTAAATTTACTACATCCTTTACATCAGCAATTTCCTTTCGCTTGCGATTAACTAATATTTCTAAATCTACTGCTAATCGTTCCGATAATTCTAACCCTAGAAGTCCGCGAATAGCATCGACGACTACAGTTGGAGGAACTTCTTGCTCTGCTAATTCTTTAATTTGTTCGCCATCGAATAGAAATAGATTAGAAATTCCTACAGGAAGTAAATTTTCAATATATTCGTCCCATATGTTAACTAAACCACTATTTAGCCATTCATCATCATTCAAAATCCCCAAAATATCCTTGCCATCTTTAGGATTTTTCTCCCAAGTTCTGACAATTCGATACACTACAGGTTTGTCATTTTCAATGTGTCCGAAAGCTAATTCAATCCGAGTTTTTTCAGTTGGGGGTGTGTGGCTGTTAACACATTGAGTCAGAAAATCGCTATAGCTTAAATTACCTCTGGTAGAACATTGGGCGCGATGTCCGTAAAGTGCAAGGCGAATCGCATCCATTAATGTTGTTTTTCCACCCCCATTCATCCCACCTAAGAGGAGAATTGGGCGTGAGATATTCTCAGTTTCAGTTTCACTAAATGGACTTAAATTGATGACTTGCGTGCCTTGATATGGACCAAAGTTTTGTAATATGAGTTCGAGTAAAATCATTTCTTAAACTTAAAATTCCCCCAACTCATCGGCTTATCGTCCTCTACATCCACTGCATCCCCTAAAGTTAGCTGCTTTACCTTATCGACATCGCCTTTACCAACAGCATCCTTTAAATCTCGCTTGAAATGAGCATTTTTAATCGCTTCATCTTGAGAACGAGAACTACTTTTAAAACATTTCTCTAGCGCGTCGTAAATACCTACACGTCTTGCCATTTTGCGAAATTGGCGTTCTGTATCTAAAAGCTTTGCCATTAATTCTAAATGCATGGCATCGCCGTCACAAATTTCTTCTAGGACGTTCCATTCATCGCTACCTAAAAGGCTATAGTCAGCACCAGGACGAATATCGATAAAACTTTCGCCCGTTACTTCTGCATAAATACGGGGTAGGCTATCATCAAATTCGTGTTTTTCTTCCAGCCAAATTCTTCTAATTTCGCTTAATTCTTCATTAGTAACTAGGGTGATATCACGCATATTTTCTGGTGCAGTACAGCGAACTTGGGTTTGTGCTTCTAGAACTCGTCTCAGCCAATGTTCTCGCCAATATTTAGTGTAGGGACCAGGTATGGGTTCAACTGAGAGTTCGCCATGATGATTGCGTTCAAATAGTTGCACTTCACCCCAGATTCGGCGAAAATCTCTTTTATCGCGATCGTCTTGTACGTCCAAGTCATTGCGGATATCTAATAGAGGCTGCATCCATTCTTTTTCTTCATCGTTTTGGATCATTGCCTCCATTGATTTATCTTTACTCACCATCGTGCAAACCCAGCAGCCAAAGCGGGAATCGCCGCAACTGGGAGTGGAGGTATCGACAACTAGGGGGCATTCGTTGTCTGCTGTCGCGCCTCGGTACATGGTAAATAAGTCTTTGTTGCTATATCCCCAAGGGTTTTGCCACTGCATGAGGTATAGCCAAACTTCATCTGTACGCCAGTCTTCAATTGGTAGATAAATCAGTGAGTTAGGTCTATTGGGGTTAGTGTTAATGCGATCGCGTACCCGCCACTCTCTATGTCTTGCCATATTAGCCGCCCGCTTTACGCTTTCAGCTTTGCGCGTACCCAGGACAAGAATTACTTCACCACTAGAACGAATAACTGCACGAATGAAACTATCAGCGGGTTGAATCTTCAAGCGTTCCGTACACCATCTAAATCGGTTGCGCGGTGCTGGATAACCTTTGCCGATAAGGTTTACCCAAAAAGTATCTTTGGTAGCAGGGTGAAGCAGATGGGGTTCAACTGGCATTTGTTGATCTTTAGCAGCAACCTTCATCTGTTCTAAAGAATTACCCACCCAACTAGAAACTAAAGGATTTTCTACTAAAGTATCATTTGTAATTACATGAATGGCTTTAGTACGCTTTTCAATTGGCAGAGAAGCGATCGCATTCCAGACTAATTGTAAAGTGGCAGTAGAATCTTTACCACCACTGTAGCCAACACACCAGGGTATCGCATCAGAACAATACAATTCTTGTATTTCAGCCGTCAGTAGCTCGATCTCTTCTACTAACTCTGCTACATTACGGGCTGGCTGATTTTTTTGGTCTGCCTGATTCGCTATTGTCATCCTCCCTACCTCTGGAAATACGGACGAGTATGGGTGCGATTATAAGTCACAGAACCACAAAAACCAAATCTGCTACGCGAATTTCTAGTCGTTAACTATAGTATTGTAAGGTTTATAGGTTTTTAAAAACCAGCATTTAAAAGTTTTTAAAAACTTGACAATAGAGCCAAGTTCTTTTAAAAAATTAACCTATGCACTGATGCAAGGGTGAAAAAACGGCAATGAAAGATAGTGTAGCAAAGATTACGGGCGAATAGAATTCGCGTCTACACAGGCAAAGTCCGCCTTCGCAGACTCTAGAATCACCGTCGTTAGGTGCAAAGTATGGGGAAACGAGAAACTCAGGAACAACAAACTCTGACAACCCTGCTAGATAAGTTTTTACAGCAGCAGGATCGAATACTGGTGCAGAAAACAGAAATGGGCGGGACTGAGGCTTATGTAGGTTCTGTGACGCTGGAGTGGTTTGCCAGTCGAGTACATTTTGCCTCTGCTTTACCCCTACTGCGACAAAAATATAATCCTGAAACTGACAATATCGAGATTGACGCAGAGAGTATCGACGAGATTCAGCAGCGTCCTCTGGATTGGTCACGACAACTCCCATTAACGCAGTATTTAGCCACGCGGAAGCATCATAAATTTCCACCTGTATTGGTGGTGATTAGCCAACCTTGGGTAGATAATCTTCAAGCTACTGAGTGGGATAGCCAGGGTAAAGCAATCGCATCAACTACAGATTTTATCACTCTAGACCGAGAGGGCAGGGTTGGTCTACTAAGTGTTGCTGAGGCGGATGTCACTATATACGCCCTGGATGGACAACATCGATTGATGGGGGCGCAGGGGCTAATAGAGTTGCTGAAAACTGGTCAACTACCACGCTATCGCAAAGATAAATCTCCTGACGGTACTTACATCAAACTAGCCGATTTAGTAGAACAATCTCATAGTCAAGGCGCGAATAATCTCGTCTCTAACGATGTACAAGACATTCCTCAAGAAACAATTGGTATCGAGTTCATTTGTGCAGTTGCAGCTGGAGAAACCCGCGAAGCAGCAAGGCGAAGGGTAAGGTCTATTTTTGTCCATGTCAATCTGATGGCTGCACCCCTAACGAAAGGTCAGTTAGCCCAGTTGAATGAAGATGATGGCTTTTCGATTGTGGCGAGAAAAATTGCTGTAAGTCATCCGCTATTGGAACAACGATTGAACCGGAAGCCACGGATTAATTGGAATAGTGCGACAATTGCCAGTAAGTCAACAGTTCTGACAACGCTGCAAGCCCTCAAAGATATGTCAGAACGCTATTTAGGGCAGAAGTTTCCGCACTGGAAACCGTGGGAAAAAGGATTAATTCCCATGCGCCCAGAGAAGAAGGAACTTGAGGCAGGAATTTCTGATTTTTGGCAGTTATTCGATTTTTTGGCAACCCTTCCCAGTTACAAATTGTTGGAGGATGAAGATACACCTAGCCTGCGGCGATTCAATTTTGAAAAGGATGGGGGTGAAGGAAATATGCTGTTTCGTCCAGTAGGTCAGGTAGCTTTAGCGCAAGCTTTGGGAATTTTGGTTTTCAAGAAAGGGTTTAAGTTGAAAGAGATTTTTAAGAAGTTGCGAAAATTTGACTTAGAAGGCGGATTTAGCAGCATGGAGTATCCGCAGTCCCTTTGGTATGGCGTTTTATATGACCCAAATAAGAAGCGAGTGCAAGTTGCTGGGAAAGATTTGGCAGCGAAATTACTAGTTTATATTTTGGGTGGAATTGAGGATCGGATGGAACGGGCAGAACTGCGTAAAGCTTTGGCTGATGCAAGAAGCGTGGAGGATAAAACTGTAGGTTTCGATGGTCAGTTTGTCGAACCCAAAGAAGTAGGACTTCCCTCGGTTCTGAATTAACACAAACACCTATTTTTTTTCATTGTAGTTTTCACCGATGCCACATTCTCAAACAATTGCATATTATATTAGCTGACCTTTGCTAATTTATATAAATACTTTGTGGTAAATATGCAAGAGGATAATACTAATAACTCTCAATCCGAATCAAACCAGCCGCTTGACCCTCTGCTTGAATCGTACTACTCAAAGTACCGTCGCAAGTATCGGTGCTATCCAGGATTAATTTTTCATCAAGGGAAGCGGGAAATGCTACAAATTAATGTTCCTGCTGGAGACTTACCTGTTCTTCTTCAAGCGAAACCTGCTACTGATAACGATCCAAATTCAGGTAAAAATCGCCCGGTAATAAAAGGTCATGCAGATGAAATTAAAAAATATGTTTTAGATCGTGCGCGGATTGGCAAACCTTGGGTTTTAGGTACATTGACAGCAAATGTAGCCAGGGAAAAAATTACAATTATTGAGTTAGGTGCAGGAGTTTGTCTAGTAGCTATTCCAAATGACGTTGCTTTAGATATTACAGATGGACAGCACCGAACTCGTGCTATGCAGGAGTTAATATTGAGTGCAGAACGACATTTAATTGGAAATGATGAATTTCCAATTACTTTAGTTTTAGAAGACAGCGATCGCCAATGTCAAACAGATTTTAGAGACATGGCTCAATCAGCACCTCTAGCTAAGTCTCTTTTAGTTTCTTACGGGGAGTTTTTAGGAAGAGATGGCATCACTCAAAACTTATTAGATAGAGTGATAATGTTTCGAGGAAAAACCGAAAAAATTAAAGCATCTGTTGGAGTAAAAAATAAATTAATTTACACAACTAATTACATAGCAAAATCTGTTAGTTGTGCATTTGTAGATAATCCTGACGATGAGATTCTAGAGTACGATGTCGAAACTTCTGCTGAAGCTTTGGCTGTAGCCTTCAATCTATTTTTTTCAAACTGTTCTGCTACCAAACTAATAGCTGAGAAAAAGTTCGAGCAACTGACAAGTGATGAAGTTATGAATTTTAAAGAAGATTACATTATAGGTTTAAGTTATGGTTTGGAGATACTAGGACGTTTGCTGAACTTTACTTACGATCGGTCAAGCAATCACTTCAATGAAGCCATGATATTGAGGTTAGCTGAAATTGACTGGTCAAGAAGTAATAGCGTTTGGAGAGATAATATTGTTAGATTAGATCCAAAACCTAAAAATCCAGCTAAACCATACAAAATATCATTTGGTACAGGTGTCATATCAACAGCAGTCAAGATTGTAAAAATGGAACTGGGCTGGACATGAGCTATTAAAATTGAATAATACTTACATTTGCGGGAGGAATTTGCTTAAATCGAATTCCTCTTCTTCTTTTTTCTGCCTCACTACTTCAGAAATAAGAATTAGTAGAAGCCTTTCTGTATAATCAACTGCACCTCGTAGTTCTATCTGTAACATTTCCAGTCCACCGTTAACATACTCTTCAAAAATATCGTTACGGTTCTCATTAATATGATTTTCCGTCAAGGACAAAATTTTTAATTCTTCGGTTTCATTAACCGCAATTAAATTTATTACTGCATCATACCCTCTGACTAAAAATTGTTCTTGAGGAATCGGTGCTGGTTCTTTTTTAGAAACCTCTCCCAAAGGAACGCGCTTTTTGTGCTTTGCACCTAAAGCAGCAGCAAATACAATGACATCAGCATAAGTTGGAAATGGACCCGTCGCACCGTCTGCTGCTGTTAAGGCTTTCACTAATTCGGCTTTATCTTTAGCAACTCTAATCCTACCAGTTTCTACCATTCTGCCAGTACCTAATTCTTAGCTATATTAACTCAATAATTTATACGTATCTCGATAACTATCTAAAAAGTACGATCGCATCCCCAATTACAAAAACATTTGATTCACCTCCATCTCAATTTTAGGAAAAGCCAGTCGTGACAACTTATCACCTTCACCTAAAATTGTCTCTTGCTGATAAGTTTCCTCGCCTGGTTCTCGCAGAACGTAAACCTGTCGCGCATTTACATCTACAATCCAATATTCAGCAATTCTAGCTTGAGCGTAAATACGTGCTTTTAAAGTGCGATCGCTACTTAACGTTTTATCTGCTACTTCTATTAATAAGAAAATATCATCTGCTGTAGGATGACCGTCAATATATTCGCGAGAGTTAATGCGGACAACAGCAATATCGGGTTCTGGTTCGGAATTTGGATATAAGGTAATAGGTAATTGCATTCGCAAGAAAGCTATACCTACTAATAGGTGGTTTAGATAGTTAAATGTTCGCTGTATAGTAGCAGCATGAGGAGGTTGTTGCGGACTCATTTGAATAATTTGCCCTTCTAGTAATTCGACTCGATCTTTTGTTGTCAGTATGTCCGCTTCGATCATGCGATGATATTCATCTACAGTCCACAAACGCAATTCTGTTATTGTCATAACTTTATCCTCAACCTTGAGAATGAGGTGCGATCGCTAATTAGGAAATTGCACATCTTCGTAAACTAATGAGATAGGAAAACGAAGATCGATACTCGTAAATTCCACTTCATCCCCTACTTCATATGGATGCAATTCCCAAAAACTTCTGTCGTTTAACCGAAAACACTCTACACTAAATTTTTCTGCATCAATTAAAACGTATTCTCTCAAAGTTGAAATGCGACGATATTGAGTAAATTTTCCACCGCGATCGTAAGCTTCCGTACTAGGCGAAAGAACTTCTACAATTAAACAAGGATACTGAAGAAACTTAGTTGCTTGTCTGTCTCGTGCGTCACAACTTACCACCACATCTGGGTAATAACATGGTCCTTCCTCAGATACACAAACTTTTGCATCAGCCATGTAAACGCGACAAGAACCTCCTCGAAGATAATTTTTTATTGTAGTGGTAAGATTAACGGCGACAATATTGTGAGGGATAGTACCCCCAGTCATGGCATAAACTTCGCCATTGAGATATTCGTACTTGAATGCTTGATGTTCTTCCCATTCCAAATATTCTTGGAGGGACATATATTTATAATCTGGATTCACAATCATATAATTTTATCCTTGACTAAAACTCTGCAATAGCCAACGGTTAATCTCGCCGTCATCTTGAGTTAGACTGCGTTGTAATGCTTCTTTAAATAAAGCAATTTCTAATCCAGGTAATACCCTAGATTCTTGAATTTCTCCACTACTACCTTGCGAAATTTCAAATGCAATAATATCTCCAGCATTCACGTCAACCACCCAATATTCTCTGACTCCTGCACGTTCGTAAATTAATCGCTTACGTCCTATATCATCATTGAAAGAAGTTGCACCCAATTCTATGACTAGAGTAGGTGAGGGAAATTCCTCTAAATTAATCGGTGAGTTGGAACGCGGTGGAAATCTAAATTCTGCACCAATGTAAAATGCTAAGTCTGGCTGAAACTCTCTAATACCTGCTCTCCGAAAACTACAATTAATTAGACTTTTGATTCTAATATTTTTAACAGTGGTATACAAACTCACTACATTATGAGCAATGCTATTATCCTGGCTGTGGCTAGAACCAATTGGTGGCATTTCAATCCTCATATAATCGCGATCGTAATAAAAATTAGCTTTCTCATACTCTGGGTTATCAGCAATCGCCATAAACTCTTCCCACGTTGCTTTCACCCAGGTATCTGCCACAAAATTCTGTGTATGAGACGAACTAGCCATTGTCCTCCACCTCTACTGCTACGGTGTATTCAAACTCATTCGGACTTTGCCTAACTAAAGGATAACGCCTGCTACCGATACTAATAGAATCCTCTTCACAATCAGGTTTAGATGAATAATAAGTCAGTACGTATTGCTTCCCAATTCTGCCTGACATTTCTGCTTCTACTTCGCCTCGCCATTGAGTTTTTGTCACCAAAACAATCAATTGATTAGCTAATTTAGGAATAGTTTTGGCAATTTGACGGCGATAAATTTCATCCAAACTACCAAAGGGGGAATCCATCACGATTGGAAAAGTACTGGTGTCGGGAACCATTAGCATTTTCTTCTCGCTCCATTCCCGCACTCTGTCAATAATACTGCTAATAAAAGAAAGGCTGAGAATTTGATTTTCTCCCGTAGAAGCAGCTACAGGCATTTCTATGCCAATTGTATTCTCTACTAATGTCAATTCGTAGCGATCGCTAATTTTAGGAATATAAGGAGTAAAAGAAATCTCACGAAATATTTCTTGAACTCGTTTTTCTAACTGCAAGCGAAACTGTTGTTCTTGTCGCGATCGCACTTCAGTTAAGCGCTCGATCGCATCCTGAGTAGCAGCAATTCGTCTTTGAGCTAAAACTTGCCTTTCTTCATTATATTTCTGCTTAATAATTTGCTTGGCTAAATTTTCAGTTTCGGCTTGAAAATTAGCTATTTGCTGTTGATTTGCTCCCTGTTCTAGGATTATTTCTCTAATTTTTACTTCAATTGCATCTACACGTTTTTGCAAACTCCGAATCTCTTCGCTTGGATCTTTACGCAATCGTTCCTGAATAGAATCTAATTCAGTTTCTATCTGTGAGATTGTCTGTCTTAATTGCTGAATTCTAGCTTGTTCTCTATCTACTTCTTCCCAGAAAATAGGTGCTTGTTTATCAATCTCATCTACTTGTGCGCTCATGCGAATAACTGTCTCTTCTACACTAGAAGAACCTGCTCTTTCTAACCAGTTTTTCACACTTTCACAAGCGAAATTTCCCTCATGTAAATCTGCACCGCAAATACAACGTTGGGAACTCAGTAAATCGCTAATAAATTCCCGCGAAATTCCTGCCTTTAATTCTCCTCGCTGTTTTAATTCCGTAACTATAGCTCGAAATTGATTAGTAGTTTCTGATAAAAGTACTGTATATCCTTTCGTAGAAATGACTCTTTTTAAAAGTTCTCGGCTTTGTTTAAGACTATCTTGATTCGTCTTTTTCAGTTGCTCTAATTCCTGCCGTCTTTCTTGTAATTCCTTTGCCGCACTAAGTTCCCGTAGATAATGGCTCGTTTCTTTCTTCAGCGTATCTTGATACTCTAATTCTTGCTCGATTTCTATTTGCCTACGCTTGATTCGCTCTATTTCTTTCTCAACTTTACTCTGCTGCCTAAGTAGCTTTTGTGTCTCGCTGTCCCCAATTGCTTTTAACTCATTATCTAGAGTTCTCTTTGCTTCTCCTAAATGTCGAATTGCACGATTTAAGACTTCAACTCCCAACAGCATTTTAGTAGCTTCAGCAATTTCTGTTTTTTTATCAGAACGAACAATTTGCTCAATGCGTTCGCCATCAAAAAAGAAATACTGATGTAAACTACTGGGAAGAATTTGATGAATAATTTCCTCTGGATGTTCTGGTGGAATATACCAACGTCCGTCATCTCCAGACACATACATAAATAATTCGCTTTTACCTGCATCTATATCTAATTCATTTTTATAGACTCGACAATTGCGCTTAGTGCGGTAACGTTTTCCTTCATGTTCCCAACTGACTTCTACCCAACATTCTACCGCTGCACCTAATTGTACTTCGGCGATCGCGCGTTTATTTACCAATTGCTCGACAGAAGCAAATGCCGCACTAAATCTCTCGTACAATACCCACGTAAAGGCATTTAATAAACTCGTTTTTCCCGCACCATTGTTTCCGTGAATAATTGTAGTGTTTTGTTCGCTTCCAGTCGCTAAGATTATTTCTGGCGTTTTTCCATAAAAAGAGCGAAAATTACATAATTGGATAGAAGTGAGCTTCATTACTGCACCTCTTCTTTGATAATCTTCACAATATCGTCATTAATATGACCTTGGCTTTTTCGGTCTAGTCTATTTTTCTCTAGTTGACAGACTCGCTCGATAATTTGCCTAATCTCTGGCGCAGCAGTTACTATCGGCTCCTGCACGTCACTCATATTTGATTCTGTTATCATGCTAGTACAAATGAATGCTATGCAATATTTTATACATGTGTACTACCGTTTGGCTACCGATCGGTAAGTCAAAAGTCAAAAGCTAAAAGTCAAATAAAGTAAGCCTCGTAGCTGCTCAAGCTCGGGCTGCTGCAAAAATCTAATCTTGATGGAAAACAGGCGTTAAAAAACTTATGGAGCGTAACTGCACTACCCTTGTCTGCACTTAACTAAATCTTTTTGCAAGGGTGTAATACTGGCAGAAAAATTTAAGCTGAAAAAATCTTGTTTTTTTACTTTTCTGATGATAGTATTGCTTTAACCAAGATGGTTTTCTTAATAATTAAAATATAACCGTTTAGAAAAAAAGAAATAATATTTCTATTATAAATATACATATCACGCTCGCAGAGCGAAAGTCAATCCACATAGCTAAATAAATTGATTTTTGCGATCGCAAGTAAAGAATAATTAAAATTTACTTTTTGTCTTGCTGGGGAACTGCGGGTGCAGGAGTTGCAGGTTGAGGATTAGCCAACTTATTAATTTGCTCTTTTTCTGAGGGACTAGGTGCAAGGGCAGCAGCTTGCTCGAATAAGGGCTTAGCTTGCTCTGGCTTACCCTGTTCTTTAAGTAGCAGTGCCTTACCTAACACAGGGCGATAATCTTTTTGGTCGATTTGGATTGCACGGTCAAAAGCTGCATTGGCGCGATCGCTATTTTTCTGGGCAGCATAAACTTGACCCAAGACTAGGTGATATAAACCCTCATTGGGGTTGAGAGCAATCAGTTTTTCTAAAGGTGCGATCGCACCCTGAAAGTCTCTCTGGCGGACGCGAACTTCTACTAATCCCTTCAGTGCTGCTTGGTTATCTGGTTCTTGCTTCAAGACGAGTTCGTACTCTTGTGCCTGATTCACCAGTGGAGATGAAGATTGCGATCGCGCTGTCTGGCTAGCAGTGGGCGTAGCTTCCTGCGCTGGCTGACTATCTTTGACTATGCCTTCTAACAGGGGTAACATCGAAGCCCCAATAAAGAAAACGGCTCCTAACGCCAAGACGAGATTGATGAACCAACGACTGCGGGATGGCTGTGACACGATATCGCTTTGAACTCTACTTCCATATCTTAAAAGCTAACATTCAGAATGCTAATTGCTCGTTGCCGAGCGAAAGGGGGTTAATTTACCTAGTTGCCTGCACGAGTGCAGATTTTGTAAAATAGCGATTTTCCGATCTAGGGTAACATCACAACCAATTGGGGTTGTAGTGATATGTTATGCTGCGCTCACGCTTAGTTTACTTCTTGCCAATGAGCTACGCTTGCCGACAGCATACAAAACGTAACTTAAATTATCCGCCGCTCGAATTTGCGAGCAGCAGGATAAAAATAGTCCCAAATGGGATTTGTCTCCGCCGCTAAGGAGTTTTTATGAATTCCGACCTGATTCCGTCTTCCCAAGTTTCCGATTCCGATTCTCAACAGTCTCCAACCGAGACTGTAGCAGAGGAAAACCAAGCAAACCGCCAGCAGCCAATTCCGCCCCCAAGCGAACCAATGCAGTATCGTGCCATTGGTCTAGTACGCGGTCGCTATCAAGCCAGCGCCGAACAATTCACGCAAGGAACATTACTGGCGCATGATGGTACTCAACTGCAAGCCGTACTGCTAGGGCGAATTATTAGCTTAGTGAGAAAGCACATAGATTTAGAGGCAGAACACCTGTGGGTGGTTTACCCGCGCACGGGACAAAAAGATAATCAATTGCACCTTCAAATTGTCGGAGTTTGGGAACCAGAAACCCTAGCAAAGCAACCAACCCCAGAAGAAACTCCCACCAGCGAAGCAGCACCATCAGAAGCGGATTCTGCACCAATCGACAACGCCGAAGATGGTTATTTTTCTGTACGCGGTGAAGTCGTTTTCCAGTCTGCGGGGGATAGTCGGCTGGTCGTGAAAATCAAGCAAGCGCCACGCAAAGAATCAGATCGACCCAAGTTTTTTAAAGTCAATCTTCAGGGCGTGCTGAAAACAAAAGCTGTAGGTCAGTTTTGGGAGTTTCACGTCCTCAGACAAGCTGACAATCTCGTCATACAAGAAGGTACATCGATCGCTACTTTGCCTAAACCCTTCCGAAAACCGATGAAAAAACCCTTCGGCGCGCGATCGGGAGGAGGATATAACAAAAGTGGAGGTAGAGGTAAATTCGAGACCCCACGTCCCGTCCGTAAGACTGATGGCTCTACACCCATGCCTCAAAAACCCATACCCAAAGCCCCCATTCCCAAACCGACAAAACGTCCAAAACCACCGCAAGAGTAAATAGTAGTTGGTGACTGGTGATTAGCAAAGAGGAAAAAACACCAGTCACCTCGCTAAAACGCCACTAACGACTCATCAACCAACGACAACTCTCTAAATTCCGAATTATCATAGAAGCAGTGAAGCTATCTGGATTGAGTCAAAATTTTCTGGGAAAGGCATAGGTGAGATGAAAACAGTGGTTGACAATAAGCTAGTGCGGACTTATCACCAAGAAGATATTCAACAAATTCTCCAAATAGCGATCGCTCGTCAAGCCTATGAGGGAGAATTTTCTCGCCAACAATTATTAGAAATTGCCGCTGAATTAGAAATTTCCTCAGAATGTCTGCAATTAGCAGAACAAGAGTGGTTAACTCAGCAATCTGATAGTCAAGAACGGCAGAAATTTAATCTGGATAGACGGAAAAGGTTGCAAAAAAGATTTGGTAACTATGGTTTAGTTAATATCTTTTTTATCCTTTTAGATCTGGTTAGTGGCGGTGGTCTGTCTTGGTCACTTTATATCTTATTATCTTTAAGTTTTCTTTTGGGTCTTGATGTGTGGAATAAGTCACAGATTCAAGGCGAGGAGTATGAAAAAGCCTTCCAGAATTGGAAACGCAGGCATCAAATAAAGCGTTCGATTAACTCTCTGCTAGATAGACTGCTTAAAGCTTAGTTACTCAATTATATTTTCACCTGTAGTATTTATTCGCGATCGCCTGTGCCTATCCTCAATTTCAAAGGCACGTTTAGAGGGCGATCGCTAGCTTTTAACTATATAATTAAAAATTTTATCTAGCCTAAGATAGACAAATAATCAAGGTTAGAGAACTAAATTTTCTACCTCAGTAGAGTTGATTTTATTTTGAGTATTTCTTTAGAAATACTCTAATTTTTGCTTGTTACTACTATTGATATATAGTTACTCGTAATCCAACAAAAATGAAAGTTTTTTGGTAAAAATAGACGTAACGATAAATTTTTATCATTTTTCTGAGCTAAAACTACAAAATGCAAAAATCAATCATAACTTCTGAGAATTAATTTTTTCTAACCTAAGTCTAACCTAAGGTAGATATGCGAGCTTTAGGACTAACTATACAAAGCGCAAGTTTACCAGTAAAAGACGATTAGAATTCTGCTGGGAGTGCCAAATTTGGTGCAGAAATTCGTTTAATAGACTCCAAAAAAACAAACTGTATGTGAGGATGACAAAAATGAATGTTAAATTTTTCCATTCGACTGCCATTGTATTTAGTATTGCAACTGTTGTAGCAGTTGCAAGCGAACTGCCAGCATCAGCGCAAACTGCAAACCCTAAAATTTCTACTTCTGCTGCTGCTTTGAAGGATAGATCGAGAGTTAACACGATCGCACAAGCCGATCCAACGTATCCCAGCACTCAACCATCTACCCCCACTACAGATCCGACGTATCCCAGCACTCAACCATCTACTCCCACCACAGAACCAACGACTCCTACGACAGAACCAACTACCCCAACAGAACCACCAGCAACTAATCCAGATCCCATTGAACCAGGCTCGTCTACCCGTGGTGGTTCTAGCTACGTAGGCGTGGGAGCGAATATTGGGATAGACGGTAGTACAGCTTTAGGTGACACCAACTTCACCGTCATCAGTAAAATCGGATTAACCAATGCTGTCTCTGCACGCCCGTCAGTCATCATTGGGGACAACACCACCATCTTGATTCCCGTGACTTACGACTTTAACTTGCAACCTACAGGAATCGATACAGGTTCGGAAGCTGGTTCGATTTTTGCACCCTATGTCGGCGGTGGTTTGGGTATTTCTACGGGAGATGATAGCGATGTAGGACCAATGTTAACTGCTGGTGTAGATGTACCAATAGGCGAGCAATTTACAGCTAACGTAGGTGCGAACGTAGGCTTTTTAGATGATACAGAAGTAGGTATTCAAATTGGTGTTGGCTATAACTTTGCTGGCTTCTGATCGGTGACTAGTAACTAGTGGTTGGTGGCTAGAAAAAAGTCCAGCCACTAGCCATTCACAAGCAACCAGTTATCGCAAAAGCTATAGCGCCTGGAGAATTGTCTTCTACAGGCGCTATGCTGGTTAAGTTATAGAGTTTCAACTAGTTATCTTCTGTATATAACTATAGAATAATCGTTAAATTTAGATTTTAGGTAAAGCCAACGTAAATATCTATCTAACTTATGTGAAAAAAGTGTTAAAGGATCGAGGTGTAAGACAACTCCTGACTTGGTACGATCGCGATCGCAGACCGCTACCGTGGCGACAGCAGGTCAATATTTATCACACTTGGATCTGCGAGGTTATGAGCCAACAGACGACTCTAGCCGTCGTCTTACCCAAATTTGCTCAATTTATTCAACAACTGCCTACGGTAGACGATTTAGCCAACTGCGATGAAGAGACACTACACCAACTCTGGGCTGGATTGGGATATTACGCACGAGCGAGAAACTTGAAAAAAGGTGCAGATTTTATCGTCAACCGTCTTAACGGTCGTTTTCCCCAATCTTATCGCGAATGGTTGCAAATTCCAGGTTGTGGCGATTATACTGCTGCCGCGATCGCTAGTATTTGCTTGAACGAAAAAGTTCCTTGTATTGATGGTAACGTCATCCGGGTGGTGAGTCGCTTGCTAGCCTTACAAGATGTGTGGAGTACAGTAGGGCGATCGCGCATCCAAGATTATCTCACGCAAGTCATTCCTAGCGATCGTCCTGGTGATTTCAATCAAGCGATGATGGAGTTAGGTGCAACAATCTGCCGAAAAACGAAACCCCGTTGCGATATTTGTCCTTTACAAATTCAATGTTTGGCTTACGCTAACAATTGGATTGAAATTTGTCCTCCTAAAAAACCCCGCCGCGTTTTAGTAGATACGGAATTATTCGTGCTAATTTTTTGGCATCGACAAACCGATACTTTGGCAATTGGAGAAAGAACAGATGGGTTTTTAGCCAAAACGATTGGCTTTCCTTTGGCGATCGCTCATCAATTAGCAAAGATCGAGCGTTGGCAACCGCTTCAACTACCAGGAAAATTTACCCATGCGATCGCTCATCATCGTATCACGGGAAAGATTTGCGTTATTCAATTAAATAGGAATGAAATCGATCTTTCCATGCGGCAGCATTTAGCTTTATCGAAAACCCTACACTGGATGAATCGTCTAGACATAAGCGCAAAACTCTCAACCGCACTCGATCGAAAAGCTTTTCAGTTATTGCAAAATTACACTGATTCTGATTCAATTTGCGAACAACTCGCACTAAATTTATAGCAGGATTAAGTGTAGGGTGGGCATTGCCCACCTGATGATATAGCTATTTCCAGCGACAAGACTTCCGCAAATTTTCAATTTCTGGTTCTTGCCAAGAAAAAGCAAAATGGCTAATCCCTTTGACTTGAGGTGCAGCACGCTCGATCGCGCTCATTTGAGCTTCGAGAGAGGGGCGATTGCTGATAGACTGTCCCCATGTACCAGCGATCGCCGGAATAACTTTAGCTTCAGGTGGCGCGTATTTAAACACTCTTTGCACCAAAGCCGCAATGCAATCGGCATTACCGCAAGCAGCATAGGACATGGGATGCCATTCTGCACTGGTAGGAAACCGATCCCAAGGCTGCAAGCGGGAATCATACCCCTCACCTACAACTTGGTTGCCATCAGGAAAAAACACTAACCCTGTCTGTATTCCCTGTTGTTGTACTGGTGAAGCTGCCAAGGCGACAAAATCTAGAATTCCTTGTAGAGCATGGGCTACACTCAACCGCCATAACTCCAACTGTAGCAGCGGACGACGCGCCGCAGCACTCGGTAACACTTTTTTCTCCTCTTGAGTGGGTGGAGTGCGCCCTTGCCAAAGTGGTTCTCCTTCATCGGGATAAAGCCTATCAACCTCATCAACATCTGAGGCTGACAATGCACCCTTAGCAACATAGCGTTTAATCAGTTCTCGCCCCTTTTTGTTCAACGCCCGTTGTTCTAAAGCTTGACGGGCTGCTTCGCTATAAATCCATAAATCTTGTACTTTAGAGACTACAGAAGCACCACCCAAACCGCGTGGATAACGCACGTAGTCAAATAAGACTCCGTCAGGGCGGCGGCGAACCACTTGTTGCACCAACTGATAGAAGTCGCGCTTTGCCTGGACGTTGTAAGGATCGATAAATACTTGACTGGCGTTATCTACAACATTTAAGCTCGTATCGCCTTTAAAGTTCCTGGCTAATACCGATTGACGATCGCTGCGTTGCCCGTAGGAATAGCCGAAGTTCATCATAAACATCCAAGCGTAGACTTTCAAGCCTCGTTCGTGGGCTTTTTGAATAGCTTCGGCGAGTAAATCTGTATTTTCCGTGCCAGGGGTACGCACCATCGCGGGCCATGCTGTCGGGTTAGCCGATGCGGGCAATAGGACTTGCCCATCCGCAAATGTCTCGATGTAAACGTAGTTATAGCCTCGGCTGACAATCCGATCCATAATCTTGTCTAATACCCCTGGCTGAGTATCGCAGGGATAAAGGCGCAACCAGATCGCTTGATGTTGAGGCGGAGTGCGATCGCGGCACTCTGCTAATTGCTGTGCTTGTTGGTTTATTAGCTGTTTATAGCGGTTTTGCGCCTCTGTGTCACCTTGTAATGCTTTCTGAAGTAAGCTTTGTTTCTCTTGCCTTACTGCTTCTGATTCCTGACAGTAGGCATTTGTTTGGGCTATTACAGGATGGTTCCCCAAGCTCATTACCAGTAAGCTACTCGTAAAGGCGATCGCCGCTAGGTATCGTTGTAATAGGCGCAGTTGCAAGAATTTTAATTGACTTAATTTGCAATCGGACATTCCTAAAAACAAGAAATAGGACAAAGGAATTCAGAAGTCAGAAGTCGGAAGTTAAGAAAGTATTATGGATAGCCTTAAAGAGTTGACAAACGATTAAATTTGCTTACTTTATGTTCTAGAGTGCAGAAGATAACTCTTCCACTTACAACTTACGACTCATAACTTACGACTTAGTTTGACGTTAGTATTCGACCTTTGGTTGCTACCATCACTCAGAATAATTCGGAATTTGTCCTGTGTAATTCGTAATTATTCGGAATTTCTGCCACTGATGTTTCCTTTATCCGTTTCCCGGTAGGCGATCGCCTACTTTATTTGTGTAAAAAAATACTGGCAAGCAGTAACCTGCTTGCCACCAGCAAAGATACATATTTCTTAAATATGCCACTAGTAACTAAGCTTAATTTCCCCGAGCCACCGCCATCTCTACTTGTTTGAATTCTAATTCCAGGCGTTGCTTAAGCTTTGCTGGTAGAGGACGGTTAGGATAAGAACTGTAGTGACCAGCCAGGGAATTTAAAGCGGTACGCATGGTGGTAAAAGAACTTAAACCTGTCAAACTACCATTACGCTGATAGCGGGCGGCGAAATCATTAATTTTTTTGCGGGCTTCTGCTTGGACTTCGCCTTTGTCCGGTGCATCCTGCGGTAGTTCGATTGCGTTGCGCAATACACCTATCACATCCAAGGTATCTTGACGATAATCTCCAGAAAGCCCACCGCCACTAGAGCAGCCCATTAAACCAATAACGACTACCAAAACCAGGGCAAGTAGACGTGACCAATAGTGCTTCATATACAATCCATTCACATTCATACTTAAATCACAGTCAATCCTACCGTGGAATGGGATCATCTAAGAAGCCGACTGATAACTGATAACTGATAACTGATAACTGACATGGGTTTACCACAATTTGTTTTGGCTTCCGCTTCTCCAGCGCGGCGGCGCTTGTTACAAATGGTTGGCATCGAACCAATTGTTCGCGTTAGCAATTTTGATGAGTCTCAAATTCAAACCAAGAATGCGACTGAATTGGTAGAAACTTTAGCGCGTTGTAAAGCGGAAGCGATCGCACCTCAGTTTGATTCAGCTTTAATTATGGGCTGTGATTCTGTCTTGCTGTTAAATGGAGAAATACATGGTAAACCGGAGAATACAGAAGTCGCGATCGCCCGTTGGCAGCATATGAGCGGTCAAGTGGGGGAACTGTATACAGGTCATGCTACGATCGACCAGCCGCAACAACGAATACTTGTCCGCACTCAAGTCACGCGGGTTTATTTTGCTCAAATGAGCGATCGCGCTATTAGAGCCTACGTTGCTACCGGAGAACCCCTCAAGTGTGCTGGTGCTTTTGCTTTAGAAGGGCGTGGAGGTCTATTTGTCGATAAAATTGAAGGCTGTCACTCAAATGTAATCGGTCTCAGCTTGCCCCTACTGCGCCAAATGCTATTGCAACTTGGTTATGAGGTGACGGATTTTTGGGATAGGTAAGTCAAAAGTCAAAAGTTAAAAGTTAAAAGTCAAAACTACATTTGCAAAAGATTAGTGACTGACAACTACCAATTATCATCCACCTCAAATTGATCCGCGTGCAGTACAGCTTCTCCATGATCTGGAACCCAAGCTAACCACTCGTCTTTTCCCACTTGGCACAGGAGCAATGCTTCATCATGACTGTAAGTACTGGGAAGTTCTCGCAACTTGACCCAACCATTGCGTTGACATTGCTCTAATGAATTGTCATAAATTTTGTTCAACCAGTCCGAATGGGTTCTATCGGCGGTTTTGTGTTGTTTGTGAGAATTTAGTTGCACTGCCTTTGCCCTCTTTACTCAGAAAAGTCGATCGGCAATCTGTAAAAATTGCATTTCTGTAGTTTATGCTACAGAAACTTCGAGAGAAGCTGCATCTATCGTTGGATAACTTTACGTTTGTTCCAGCCAGATATACGATCTCCTTTTAAGTTCCGAGCCACATAGAGTAATAGAATGAGGAGTTGTGAGTGATAAACTCAAAATTTATAGTCTGGTATTGAGTATTCCATGACACCTGCTTCTACTCCTTCACTGCGATCGCAACAGCACTCTCTAATTCGGCAACTAGCCGACGCGATCGAATCTGTTTGGCAAAACCACCTAGAACTCTCACCCTACGTCATTCCCGCAGAGTTAGGCTATGTTGAAGGTAGATTGGAGGGAGAGAAACTGACAATTGAAAATCGTTGTTACCAAACACCCCAATTTCGTAAACTACACCTAGAATTGGCGAAAGTGGGAACGAGTCTAGATATTCTGCACTGCGTCATGTTTCCCCGCGTAGAATACGCTCTACCCATGTTTGGCTGCGATCTAGTCGGAGGAAGAGGACAAATTAGTGCTGCGATCGCAGATTTATCGCCTTTAAATCAAGAACGGACTTTACCCCCAGCTTATACTGCTGCACTTTCGGCTTTACCAAATCCGAATTTCTCGCAACCCCGCGAACTTCCGGTTTGGGGAGATATCTTTTCACCGTTTTGCACGTTTATTCGTCCTGGTTCTCCAGAGGAAGAAGAGAAATTCTTGGCAATGGTACGAGGATTTTTAGAAATACATTGTACCCAAGCGATCGCGTCTCAACCTGTTTCTATAGCGCAACAAGCCGAAATTTTCGCCGCGCAACAATACTACTGTACAAAACAGCAGCAAAATGACAAAACTCGTCGAGTATTAGAAAAAGCCTTTGGTGTGGAGTGGGCAGAACACTATATGACGACTATATTATTTGACTTACCGGAAGCAAGTAATTTGTAGTGATATTTGCGATCGCTAGTTTGTTGGTAGCCGATCGTAGGATTTTGGCTCAATGTCAGCTACTTTCGCTAATACTGCCTCATATTTATTCCGACTGCCTCGTTTCGCCAACTCTTCTAAATATGTTTCAGTCGTCAATGCAGCGATTTTTTCTGCAACGGCAGTTGCGATAAACTGATCGACTGAAATGCCATCTTGTTCTGCCAAAGCTTGTAGATTTTTGTACAAGGAGTCAGGAAGCTGAATATTTAAACGACTCATGACAATGCTCCAATTTCTCTCAAAAACTCCGCAGGCATAACCGCTTTAACTCCAAACTTTTCGATCCCAGCAAAGTCGCGGATATTGTATGTCACCACGCTATCACATTCTGCTGCAACTGACAGTTCCAGTATCATATCGTCCTTTGGATCGTTTAGATAAGGTCGCCACAGAAAGAAGATCTGATGTTTTATTGCAACGGAACAGTGATACTCGATAAAGTTTTCTACATCTATCGCACTGATGTACAAATTCGATAATTCTCTCAATAATACCTCACGATATTCTAGTACTAGCGGAACCGAAAGGTGAATGTCAAACTTTCCCGTACCTACCAACATCAGCAACCGAAATGCACTACCCCGCCGAGAACGTAAGCCAGCAACAATGACATTTGTATCGAGGACAACTTGTGGAATTGGCACGGCAGCAAGATAAAAACTTTGTGTAACAGTTGGCTTGTCTTTCACAAATTTATTGCTGATTCTTACATATAGCAATCCTAAAGCATTCACGAACAACAGACAGTTTCATCGTCAAACAGCCTTCTATTGAAGGTCAGTTGAGAAATTGTCTCGTTCGTTGCGAAAGCGGCATTCATCCCACAATCCACCTCACTCACTTTTTCTTCGTTCTTGAGAATGCCTAGGAAAATTCGTTTTTGACGTATTCGATATCGGCAATATATATTGTCACTAGGAGTTATCAAACCTGGCTCAAATCTCTCGTAAATGCTGATAATTTGTGCATCTGAGGTGAATGATCTTTGGATTAATTGTGGATGGTTGCCAATAAACCATCTGAAACAGAATACTAAAAATATTAATACAAATAGAGCAAGGAGACGCGATCGCGCTAACCATCTTGACCCAGGTTCGTTGAAATAAAAAGCTATTAAAAAATAGAAGAACTGGCGTGAAATAAAATAACCAAGTTGCAGATAAATTGAATATTTCAATCTCGAACAGCAATCGACTTGTCTCGCCTTGTAGCCAATTGAAGCTGAGAATTAAAAGAACACAAATAATAGCAAGTAGATTCTCTCTTGGTCGGCTAAATGTCCTCAAGCCGATCCTGACTAATACTCGCTTCCAGTACCTAAATAGCCTCCAAAAAGATTCAAAAAATTGCATTATCGGTTCCAACAAAGTGTTGTTGTGGCTGCTGACGATCTAGTGTTCCCAGTCACTAACCTTCAATACCAGCCAAAACAATTATTGAACCTAATACTCCACTAGCGTCACAATTGGTACGTCGGGCAAGTTCTGTCGTCCTGCTAAATCTTGTAACTCGACAATAAACCCAAAACCTACCAACTCGCAACCGATGTGCTGCACTAACTTAGCCGTCGCGCTGGCGGTTCCCCCCGTGGCAATTAAATCGTCTACAATCAACACTCGACTACCCGGCTGTAAGGCATCTTGATGCACTTCTAACTTATCCATGCCATACTCTAGTTCGTATTCAACCGAGTGAACTAAAGAAGGTAACTTCCCAGGTTTACGCACCGGAATGAAGCCAATGCCCAATTTATAAGCCAAAGCTGCACCAATGATAAAGCCGCGTGACTCAATCCCTACAATATATTCAGCATTTAAGCCCGCACCATCCAGCTTATCAGCCAGACTATCTATGGCATGGCGCAGCCCTGCGGCATCGCGCAGCAAAGTGGTAATATCTCGAAACAAAATACCAGACTTAGGAAAATCGGGAATATCGCGAATCAGGGACTTGAGATCCATAGGTTGTCAGCGAGACTGGCTGAGTATAACGGCAACTATCTATATTGGCAGACTTAGGAAGACTTTGAAAAATCGTACACTAGAATTCCAGATGTTTTAAATTGTTACGTGCGATCGCTAATTTCGAGCGAGAATCAGGGAAACATTACTATCAGTTACCAGTTATCAGTTATCAGTGACTAGTGGCGGGTGACTGGTGACTAGAATTGCTCCCTTGTCCCCCTCTGCTCCTGTACGGGCGGGTTTGGAAACCCGCCCCTACCGACTCCCTTCTATGCTAAAAGTAGACAGTCAGTCGCCAATTTTGCCAATCTAGTGAAGGCTGGTTTTAGTTATTTACTCGTATATCTTTGGTTAAGATGAATGTCTCCGCAAGCGCGAATCCGTTAGATAGTTCAACCGTCCCATCCCTCCCCCTGATGCTGGAAAGTTTACCTAACCCACCTGTTGATGAAAGGGCGTGTCCTCAAAGGGTGAGGTTGCAAATTGATTTGATGTTACTGGCGATTGAAGCCCTAGAACTTGGTGGTTCGGAATTATTCTTGGCAGTAGCGCAGGAGCTAGAACTACAAGATATCGTCAAAAATCGGGTAAACTTGTGGCGAATGCGCTGTACGAATCCGTTGAGGCGATCGCACGCTCGGCGCGACCTCAGTTTACTAGAGGCTAAAGCTCTTGTCGTCATCGCCGCCGATTTAGCTCGGAGGTTAACGGCAGTAATTCGACAATTGCTATTGACATATCAGCAAATGTGTGATACGGGAATTCCACTTGAACAAAATTTACGCTTGTCTAATTATCTCGAAAGGTTTCGATCGCATTTTCGCAGTCGGATGAATCCTCGTCGTTCTGGGGTTCTAGCTTACAATTCCCCTGAAAAGCTGGATGAACTAGCACTAACGCTGTTGCAACAGTTACTATTTTGTACGGGGACAGCGGGAATGCAGCGGTTGTGGATTAGTTTGTTTGATGGGGAAGTAGAATGACGACGATTCAACGTAAGTACAGTCTGCCAAATTGCACGCTGGTTTTAGAGGGATTGAGCGATCGCGCGACTGACTCCCAATCCTTTGACGGGCGACCCGTACTGACGATTTTGACCTATGTTGAGTGTCAACTCATCCAAGCGAAACAAACCTTGACTGGTGGTAGAGATTTTTTTGAAAGTTTGGTTACAGCTGTTAGCGGTTACGCCCAAGAATTTTTGAGTCACGTCACGCACCCAGAAGCGCACAACAAAGAATCTAGCTTGGTACATCTGCAAAAAATCGATCGCGATCGTCATCGTTTGATCGTCCAGCCAGAAAGTCATAAAGAATCAGAGGCAAATAGCCACACTGAAGTCACGACGCAGGAAGTTGAGCTGACAACAGTACAGTTATTTGACTTAGTAGAGGCAATCGATCAGTTTTTTGCCGACACTCAAACCTTACCAGATTTAACGCTGCAACTAGCTCCAGTTTCGCGGCGCTACGTGCGATCGGGACAGCAGTTAGTCAAGCAAGCCGTACCCGCCACCGTAGGCGCATCGGGATTAGCCCTAGCCGCGATCGCCTTTTTCTTAATTCCCATTCCCGAAGCTGTCCGCCGTCCTACAGAACCTACCTCTCCATCCGCCCAATCTACCAACATTGCTAACGCACCACCCATCACCGATCCGTTGCAATTGGTGCAATTACAGCAAAAACTCACCGACCAACTCAAACCAGCTTGGAAGCCTAATGCAGCCCTCGGTCAAGATTTAGTTTACCGCGTTGGCGTAGCTGCTAATGGAGCGATTAAAGGCTATGTTGCGGCTAACGACGTATCCAACGGGCAAGTCCAGCAAACTCCCCTACCTCGCCTACTATCTCAGCCTACTGCGGGTGCTAATCCTACTCCTGAATCATTAGCGCAGCTTCAAGTTACCTTTACACCCAAGGGAGAAGTACAGGTTAAGCCTTGGGAAGCGAAGAAATGAGACAAGGGGAACAAGGGGGACAAGGGAGAATAAACTGTCAACCAACAATTACCAACTACCCATTACCCATTACCATTCTTTATGGATACGGTGATATTAAATTTAGAACCAATTGTGCATTTGACTCAGGAACAGTTTTATCAACTGTGCATGGCAAATCGCGAGTTGAATTTAGAGCTTAATGCCAAAGGAGAGTTAATTATTGTGCCACCCGTAGGAGGAGCAAGCGGCAATCAAGAAGCAGATCTGATAACAGATTTGAATAATTGGAATCGTCAAACCAAGCTAGGAAAAGTCTTTAGTTCCTCGACAATTTTTCGCCTCCCAAATGGTGCCAACCGTTCTCCTGATGCTGCTTGGATAAGATTGGAACGATGGGAGGCTCTAACTCCAGAAGAACGAGAAAAGTTTCCTCCCATATGCCCAGATTTTACAATTGAATTGCGCTCTCGCACCGATATGCTAAAACCATTACAAGAGAAAATGCAAGAATATTTGGCTAATGGTTTGCGTTTGGGTTGGTTAATTAACCCTCAAAACAGCCAAGTAGAAATTTATCGCGCCAACCAGCCTGTAGAAGTTATATTTTTACCTTCCGTCCTCTCTGGAGAAGAGATTTTACCTGGATTTGAGTTACCTATAGAGTAGGGCGATCGCTACCTTCTCATATACGATCTAAAACCCTAAAACCTAAACTTGTCCAATAAGTTCTACCAGCCAAACGACAATAGCCACAACCATCAACATCGGTGTCAACCAATCGCCCCAACGCACGTATAAAGTTTTGGTTTGACGGCGATAAATAGTTTCGGAATGAATTTCATAAGTATTGTGTCCCGATATCCAAACCGTTTTACCGTGAGGATCGACAAAAGCAGAATATCCGGTATTGACAGCACGCACAGCCCATCTGTCAGTTTCAATTGCTCGCATGATATCTAAAGCATGGTGTTGAGCTGGCATCGCAGCACTGTAATGAGCATCGTTGGAAGGGCTGAGGATAAATTGCCCTCCAGCAGCGGCTTGATAGCGAAATCGTTCGGGAAAGGCAGATTCGTAACAAATTCCAATAATTGCTCTACCGAAAGGAGTATCGAATAATTGATCTGGCGCACCTGCTAATTGATGCTCGTCAAGGGGTGAGAGTCGAGAAACAATCCCACCTAAAATTTCTTGAAACGGAACGTATTCGCCAATTGGCACTAATTTTGATTTGTCGTAACGACTAAAAATCTGTCCGTTACTTAGTAGGGTGAAAATACTGTTTGTATAGCCTCCTTCTTTGTCGCCAAACAATCCCAACCAAGCAACTACGCCTCTTTCTTCAACCGCTGAGTAAAAAGAAGTGCGTTGAACGTCATGCCAGCGAAAAGGTAAAGCTCCTTCTGGAGTTAAAACTGCATCGACTCCCCGATCTGCTAAAGTTTGGTAGCCATTTGTATAACCTTCGATCGCCTTCCGAAAGCCTTCGGGATAAAGTTTGATTTTATTCGGGACGTTACCCTGAACGATCCCAACTTTGAGAGCCGTGTCTGGAGAGTGAATCAGGGGACGGCTATACAAGCTGTAGCCCAAAAGGTGTAATGAAAGACAGAAGGCAAAAGGTAAAAGGCAAAAAGCAAGAGATTTTCGACTCCCTTGTACGGGCGCACAGCTGTACGCCCGTACGATCTCAATCCAAGCTTCGGCAAATAATCCATTCACAGCCATGATCGCAGCCGTAACAGCACTCGCGCCAGACAGTTGACCGAGATGAAGAATGGGTAGGTTGTGGGGGCTTTGGGTGTAGGAAAGCGAAGACCACCACAAGGGTCCAGCACTCCACAGGCTTTCTAAGCCGCACCAAAGGGCAACACCAACGATAAGGCGGACAAGGTTAATGGGAATTTTGTCACGCAAAGACGAGGACACTTCCGTGCGGGGGTTCCCCCCGTTGAGGAAAGTGTCCGTAGCAAAGGCGCTAAGGGTTTTTGATGTTTTTGCGTTTGGGAGTAGGGATTTTAAAGTGGGAATTCGCCAATTTAGTAGTGCTTTCATGCCAACGCCCCAGCCAACTACTAAGGCAGCTCCCCAGAGGGTAATGAAGATCCAGCAGAAAAGGGCGATCGCCAGACTACTCAACCACGGTACACCCATCCAAGTCATAGGATGAATGCCCGTAATCCAAAACAGGGCAATTCCGTGATAGCCAATGCCCCAGAGGAGGGAGCAGAGAATCGGTAAGGGCGGGTTTCTAAACCCGCCCTTACTGGAGTCGGGAGATTTAACAACTAATACCCACAAAGGAGCCAGAGCAATCCAAGCGAGATACCAGGCTCCTACAGGGGCAACCGTTATCCCCATTAAAATTCCACTGATTAGAGAGACAAGAGGTGGGAGGTACGAGGTCAGAGGTGCGGTCTTTTCCTCTTGCCTCTTGCCTCTTGCCTCTTGCCTAACACGCAGCCGCTTCATCGCTGACATCAGATGGAACTAGAGCTACAGCCGCGATCGCATCGTCTTCGTCCAAGCGTTGTACTCTTACGCCTGTCGCACTGCGCGATTGGCGGGGGATGGCATCGGTGGATTGACGAATGATAATGCCGCGAGTCGTGATCAGCATTAATTCGTCGCCTTCATTGACTACCATCAAGGCTGCTAGCTTGTCTTTGAATTTGCGATTTTGCTTGAATTTCGTCGCAATTTTGCCTTTGGTGGCACGATTGTACAACTTGAATTGGGAGACGGGGACGCGCTTGCCATATCCTGCCATTGTCACAATCAATACCCAAGGACCTTGAGTAGCATTAGCTATTTCGCCATTTTCCTCGGTTTCGGTTTCGACGATTTCGGTTTCTTCAACTTCGGCTTCAGCGGGATCGGCTTCTTCCATGTGCGAAGCAGCGAGTACGGCACTGGCAATGATATCCATGCCGATTAGTTCGTCTCCCTCTCGCAGTTTCATGGCTTTTACGCCACGAGTGGCTCTACCCAAAGGACGCAATTGTTCGTGACTGGTTCTAAAGTGAATTGCCATGCCAAAGCGAGAACCGATGATAATACTATCTTCGACTCGCGCCCTACGTACCCAACGCAATTGATCGCCTTCTTCTAGGGAAATTGCAATCAATCCGTTTGCCCGAATATTGGTGAAAGCTGCGAGTTCGGTTTTCTTGATGTAACCGCCTTTAGTTAGCATCACCAGATATTCATCGCTGCTAAATTCGCTGACTGGGACGATGGAAGTAATCCTTTCTTCTTTGGGGATCGGTAGCATTTGCACGATCGGTACGCCCCGACTGGTACGCGATCCCACTGGAATTTGATAGGCTTTGAGGGAGTAGACCACACCGCGATCGCTGAAGAATAAAACGCTGTCGTGGTCGCAGCAGGTGAGGAAGTGATCGACACCATCATCCTCTTTCATTCGCGTCCCCGATTTACCGCGCGTTGCCCGACTTTGAGCTTCAAAGGTATCTAAGGGCATCCGCTTGATGTAGCCTTGTTCCGTCAGCAGAATCACTGCTTTCTCGTTGGCGATTAAGTCAATCGCATCGAATTCCCCTTCAGCAGGTTCGATTTCCGTGCGGCGAGGGGTGGCGTGGGCTTGTTTGATTTGGGTGATTTCAGTTTCGATGATTTCTAAAATCCGTTCCCGTCGTGCCAAGATATCTTTTAAATCGGCAATCTGGACTTGTAAATCTTCGTGTTCTTGACGAATTTTCTCTGCTTCTAGTGCTGTCAGTCGCCGCAACTGCATTTGTAAAATTGCATCAGCTTGGGCTTCCGATAGTCCATGAGTGTCGATTAATTGCTGTTTTGCCGTAGTTGTATCGGCAGCACTGCGGATTGCAGCAATGATCTCGTCTAGGTTGAGTAAGGCAATCAGTAACCCTTGCAGGATATGATCCCGTTCTTCAGCTTTCCTCAGTTCGTAGCGAGTGCGACGGGTAATTGATTCAACGCGAAACTCTAAGAAGACTTGCAGAAACTGTTTTAAAGTCAATAGCTGGGGTTCGTTGTTGACCAACGCCAGCATATTCGCACCAAAGTTAGCTTGAAGCGGAGTTTGCTTGTAGAGGTTGTTGAGGACGACGCGGGGATAGGCATCGCGCTTAAGTTCGATGACAATTCTCATGCCATCGCGATCGCTTTCATCCCGAATATCGGCAATCCCTTCAATCCGTTTGTCGTTAACGAGTTCGGCAATTTTTTCAATTAAGGCTGCCTTATTAGTTTGGTAAGGCAGTTGAGTAATAATAATTGCTTCCCGTTCCGGTCGTCCTCGTTGTTCGACCGTTTCGATCTCCGCCACGCCGCGCATCGTAATTGAACCGCGACCAGTGGTAAACGCTTCGTGAATCCCCGACGTTCCCAAGATTTTTCCCCCCGTAGGGAAGTCGGGACCAGGGATATATTGCATCAACTGGCGATCGCTAATTTCTGGATTGTGGATCAGCGCCACTACACCGTCAATTAATTCGCCCAAGTTATGCGGCGGAATATTTGTCGCCATCCCCACGGCAATTCCCGAAGACCCGTTGAGCAACAGTTGGGGAATTCTCGCAGGTAAAACAATCGGTTCCTGCTGGGAACCGTCGAAGTTGTCGATAAAGTCTACAGTTTCGGCTTCAATGTCCTGTAACAAAGCATTTTCAGTTAATGCCTGCAAGCGACATTCGGTGTAACGCATTGCCGCTGGGGGATCGTTATCCACCGAGCCAAAGTTACCATGCCCTGCAATCAGGGGCGATCGCATGGAGAAATCCTGCGCCATCCGTACCAAGGCATCATACACAGCCGTATCGCCGTGGGGATGATATTTACCTAGTACCTCCCCCACAACACGGGCGCATTTACGGAACGGACGGTCTGCCGTTAATCCCAACTCATGCATGGCGTAAAGAATTCGGCGATGCACGGGTTTCAGACCATCCCTGGCATCTGGTAGCGCCCTACCTACAATTACGCTCATGGCGTATTCCAGGTAAGACCGCGACATTTCGTTCCGCAGATCGGTTGGAATGATGGTCATATCTTTGCAAAAAACTCCAAATTCGTCGATTCTCGGCAGATAATGCCCAAGATGTTACTAAATCTTCGGTTTAGCTGCCAAAAAGCTGTAAATTATATCAAAATTTTATCATATTTTGCTAGGGATTGGTTGGTAATGGGTAATGGGTAATAGGTAGTTGGTAGTTGGTTACTGATAACTGAGAACTGACAACTGAATTTAAGCCTCAAGATAGTGTGTGCTAGAGGACGATCGCTTTTAAGCTGGGGCGTGTAGAGGTAAGAATTAGATATGAGCAGTGAAACGGCTCCAAATCAAGCAGAAAAGCAAAATCCCCCAGGAGATCCATCGCAACTCGATCCAGAGGTACTGGATAAAATTAAACACCCGCCTTCGATTCACGACCAAATGAAGCAACTCAGTCCTGAAGAACTGCGGGCAAATCAAGCCGTGTCGCCAGAAATGCTCAATAGTGGCGAAGATTTGCGCGATGACATTATGCCGACGGACAGTGAGTAGTGAGTAGTGGCAAAGAGGGGTGCGTGACAAATGACAAATGACGAATGACTAATGACTAATGACAACCACAACGCGCTAATCTGATGAATCAATAAGGATTTAGATATGTTGGCTGTCATCTATTCTGACGAGTTTCTCGAACACAAAACGGGACGATTTCACCCAGAAAAACCAGAACGCATCAGCGCGATCGCATCTGCTTTACAAGATACTAGCTTTGCTCACCAACTAGAATGGCGATCGCCTGTGACAGACTCCCAAAGGGCGATCGCGTGGTTGGAAAAAGTCCATTCACCCCATCACATCCAATCTGTTCGAGAACTTGCCACCCAAGGTGGTGGTTATTTGGATCTCGATACTCCTGTATCTCCCCGTAGCTACGATGTAGCACTATTAGCAGTCAATGCATGGTTGGATGGGATCGATTACACGCTAGCAACAAATAACCCTGCTTTTGTCCTTTCTCGTCCGCCTGGACACCATGCCGAAAGCGATCGCGGCATGGGATTTTGTTTATTTTCCAATGCGGCGATCGCCGCTCATTATGCCCTAGAACAGCCCAACATCAACCGCGTGGCAATTCTAGATTGGGATGTACACCACGGTAACGGAACTCAAGCGATCGTGGAGAATCACCCGCAAATTGCTTTTTGTTCCTTACATCAGTCTCCCTGCTATCCTGGCACTGGTACAGCTACCGAAACAGGAGCATACAACAACGTCCTCAACCTACCCCTCCCCCCAGGTAGCACGATTGCTGACTACCAACCAGTGTTTGAAACTCAAGTGATGCCATTTTTAACTCAGTTTCAACCCGATCTACTGATTGTCAGTGCTGGATACGACGCTAACGCCGCCGATCCTCTAGCAGAAATGTACCTGCAACCGCAAGATTACGGATTATTTACGGAATTTTGTCTTAAGATTACTCACCGGATTGTCTTCGGTCTAGAAGGAGGTTACGATCTCCCTGCCCTATCTCAATCTGTCGTAGCTACCATCGAACGGTGTCTTTTTTAGGGAGCCGGGAGTCGGAATCAACTACTCACTAACCAAAGCGCCACTAGCCACTGTCAGCTTCCCTCCGTACAATCACAGAGGTGGTATCTAAAAAGAAAATTAATTACAGTAATCTCTCGGTGGAACTCTCACCCAGACAGATGGGTAAATAGAAAAGTCAATCGCATCAACTCCTAAGTTGAGCCAAAGCAAGTAAAAATGACTACGTACATTTTTTTCGATACAGCCTTACGCATTTTTGTCAACGCCTATCTGGTTTCTGTAGTACTGCTTTTATCGGCTTCTGCCATTGGATTAGCAGTTATCGAATCAATTGAAAAAGAGCATCATCCATAACTAACTCGGCGATTTTTGCTTGAGCGTTAGCGATCGATTGAGCCAAACTCTCGCCACCAAACTCATCATTCTCGACAGAAATAAAGCTGATGTCGGTGATGCCAATAAATCCAAAGATCGTTCTTAAATAAGGGTCTTGATGATTCAGCTTTTCATTACGTTCGCCACTTCCAAAGCCAGAATCACCTCGCGCCGTAATGATAAACATTTTCTTACCTAGTACTAGTGGTTTATAAGGATTTGCAGCATCCTCTGGTTCAAACACAAATGTTCGTCTAGGGCGTACAATTTGGTCAATGTAAGCCTTGAGCGTGCTGGGAACGCTGAAATTATACATGGGAATACCAATAATATAGAGATCGGCGGCTAAGAATTCGTCCACTAGGCGATCGCTAATCCGAATTGCCTCTTGTAATTCAGGGGTTCGTTGTTCTGGCGGTGTAAAAGCAGCTGCGATCCACGGTTCGTCAACATGAGGAACGGGATTGCGACCGACATCGCGATAGGTAACAATATCAGCTGGATGATTTTGCTTCCAGGTTTCAACGAATTCTCTGGTGAGCCTGCGAGAATGGGATCGCTCTCCTCTCGGACTGGAATCAATGTGTAGAATACGTGCCATCAGATCTCCTAATGCTTTATTGCTGTAGTAGTTGCTCGTACCCTACAATTTAGCCAAGTCGAAAATTCTGGACTACTCAAACCTTGCGCGACTATCACAATCTTGCGGCGACTTTGAATCAGTTATTCAGTTATCAGTGACCTGTGACTGATAATTGAAGGTGTAAGAGATTGGGTAACTAGATGCCAGGTTTAGAGAGATCGCCGACGCGGATCGTTCAGCTTAACACCGATCTTTATCCGCCAATCTATTCCAGTCAAGCGTACGGTTGGAAAAATATTTTGGTTGAGGAATTTCGATATCCTCCAGGGCAAGAAACCTATCAAAATTTAACTAGCCATACCCTTTGTGTATCTTTAAATCGTCGTCCGTCCCGTCTGTCACTAACACTTGGAGATCGTCGTCATAGCGGTCTTTTCAGCCAAGGCGATATTTCTATTACGCCTGCTGAAGCCGTACTAATCTGTCAGGGAAATGACGAAGACAGAATTTTAAGAATTCAGCTAGCATCTCAGTTTTTCCAACAGGTTGCCCAAGATACACTCAAGCTCGATCCCGATCGCGTTGAGTTGCTGCCCGAATTTCGCGCTCGAAATCCTCAGATCGAACAAATTAGCATGATGCTGCTTGCCGAACTCACAACTGGGGGACTGGCAGGAAAACTTTATGTTGAGTCACTGACAAATGTATTAGCCGTGCATTTACTCAGAAATTACGTGGCTGTCGAGCGTAATATAGCTCTATATGATGGGGGATTGAGCGATCGCCAACTGCTGAAAGTCGCGGACTACATTAATGCTCATCTGGCTGACGACATTACCTTATCCGATTTAGCTCAATTACTCGGTATGAGTCCATTTCATTTCAGCCGCCTCTTCAAGCGATCGATACAAGTTACCCCTCACCAATACGTGCTTCAGCAACGGGTGGAACAAGCAAAGCAGTTACTCAAACAAACCGAACTATCCATTATGGACATCGCTTTGCAGTGTGGTTTCAGCAGTCACAGTCATTTAGGCAAATGGTTTCGGCAGCAAACAGGAGTCACTCCTAAAATGTACCGCATCAATTTTCGTTGAAGCTTGGACAAATAAATTTCGCAGCTACACAAATTAATCATCTATCTTAGGGTCTATTTGTCTCCTAATTTGGATATACTTAGCAAAACCATCAGCACGTTTTTGCTCGGTTTAGCTTCAGCTCTATATCCCAGGAAGTCAAATGCGCGATCGCAACCCTTTACAATTAGAAACAGAAATTGCCAGAATTGCTAGAGTCATGATGACTCGTAATTCAGAGATTGGTAACGATATTATTAGCGATTTAAGAACTAAACTGACAAGTGAAGAATTGGCGGGTTTATTACTTATAGGTATTGAGCGTATCCTTTGGTTTGATATTGATGCCGTTTTGTGGACTATAGAACGGCTGATTCCTACCGATCTCATGCAGGAAATTAGAAAAATTACCAATTTAGCGTTTTACAAGCAGTTAATTAACCAAAAATTTATTCCTGGTGTAGACTTTAGCATTGATGCCGATGGCAAACTGTTACTGAATCAAGGGGTAAAAAACAGCGACTAGTTATTAGTCTTGTCTCCCCTAATGGTGGAGGAGAAAATTAGTGGAACCGAATGAAATTCAACTCAGACGCTTGTTTGCAGCACTTCGCCCTGAATTGGTACTGCAATGGCGCACAACGCAGCTAAAGCCGGTGAAGACGCTTCACCGTCCGCTGCTTAGATATGTTGAGTTGGTACTAGGTGGAGTGCTAGCGTTGAGTTTTGAACACGCAACTAACAGTAATTGGCGCTGCCTCTATACTATTAGACACAGTGGAGAATGGATTCGGAGAGAATTTTATGTCTGACTTTAACTATCGTGCAATCTCAGATCGAGAACTGGTAAAGCGATTAGAAAAGGGTGAAATGCAGACTAATTCAGATCTCTATGCAGAGTCGATCGGACGCATGGAAGAAAAAGGAATTCTCTACAACGACACGCCTCAAGATGAGGAAAGATGGAAAGCTGATATAGCCTCTTCAGTACGAAGGAAATAGCAGGTATTTGTTCTCACTCCCAACTCCCGACTCCCCCAATCATGTTCCACACTCCCCTCAACCAACTCGTTACTATATTGGCTGCTCAGCTGCAAAACCTTTCTGACAATGCTTTAGCTTCAACTTGTACGGGAATTAACACCGATACGCGCAGCCTCAAGCCTGGAGATATATTTGTGGCTTTGCGAGGGGAAAAGTTCGACGGACATGGATTTGTCGCAACGGCAGTTGAAAAAGGTGCGATCGCGGCAATTGTTGACGGACACTATCAAGGTGATTTACCTGTATTGCAGGTACGAGATACCCTTCAGGCGTATCAACAAATTGCCTCTTGGTGGCGCAGTCAGTTTCATATTCCCGTTATTGGTGTAACTGGTTCTGTCGGTAAAACCACCACTAAGGAGTTAATTGCATCTGTCTTGGGAACTCAGGGCAACGTCCTCAAAACCCATGCAAATTTCAACAACGAAATCGGCGTACCAAAAACATTGTTGGGACTGGATACTCAGCATGACTTTGCCGTCATTGAAATGGCAATGCGAGGAAGGGGTGAAATTGCCTTATTAACTCAAATTGCTCGTCCTACTATTGGTGTCATTACTAATGTCGGCACGGCACATATCGAACGCTTGGGTTCTGAAGAGGCGATCGCGCAAGCAAAATGCGAACTATTAGCCGAAATGCCTCAAAATAGCGTGGCAATTCTCAACTACGATAATTCTCGCTTAATTTCTACTGCTAACACCGTATGGCAGGGAAAAACTATTACCTACGGTTTAGAAGGGGGAGACATTCGAGGAGAATTACTCGATTCTCAAACTTTAAAAGTAGCAGGATTAGAGCTGCCTTTACCCTTACCAGGACGACACAATGCCCTCAATTTCTTGGCAGCTCTGGCAGTAGCAAAGGTGTTGCAGATCGATTGGTCGGTGCTAAAAACAGGTTTAACTGTCGATATGCCATCAGGGCGATCGCAACGTTATGAATTAGCAGATGACGTGGTAATCTTAGATGAGAGTTATAATGCTGCACCAGAAGCTATGCTAGCAGCGTTACAACTACTAGCACAAACACCAGGAAAGCGACACATTGCGGTGTTGGGTGCGATGAAAGAATTGGGAGAGCGATCGCGAGAATTCCATCAGAAAGTTGGGGCAATGGCACGGCAGTTAAATTTAGATTTACTGCTGGTTTTGGTAGATGGTACGGATGCAGAAGCGATCGCGCAGAGTGCGGCGGGTATACCTGTAGAGCGTTGTGCTACCCCTGCGGAATTAGTCGAGCGGTTGAAAGGAGGAGGAGGAGTGAAAGCCGGCGATCGCATTTTATTTAAGGCTGCTCATTCCGTAGGTTTGGATCGGGTGGTAGAACAATTTCGACAGGAGTTTTGCACCTGAAATCTGAGATCTCGATCCCCCAACCCCCTTACAAAGGGGGCTACTAGTTTCTCTTTTTTTAGAGATGCTTCCGTAAATTGTCGCGCTTGGCTATCCAATTTGAATAGAGGCAAAAGTTCCCTCCTTTTTTAAGGGGGGTTAGGGGGGATCTTGTCTCAGCTAAAAAGTCAATGGTTAAAGTTCTTCACTCGATAAATATGGCTCGAATTGACAATAGGCTTCGTAATTCCGAAAATGTCGGGCATAGATTTCCGTAACGTCGCTAAAATCATCGTACAAAACTGAATTTACATCAATTATCTGCTTGCAAGTCCAAGTGATAGTGTCATTGTACTGATTCTGATAGCTGCATCCTTGTTGGCGGCTGTAAAGCAAAGCCTTTTCTCTAGCTTCCTCTAAAGAATTCGCTTGGATGAGTATAAAACATTCTTCGTATAAAGGTCGATTGTTTGGCGCACTTGATGATGATTCAAATAAAACCACGGCGATGTAGAAAGAAGCTTCTTTGATATCCCTATCAACTGTCATTAATATCTCCTCTCCCAGTTTCTAACTAAACATATGGCATAATACTAAGTAATTATTTATACCGTACATTTAAGTAATGATTCTAGTATTTAACGCGATCGCCTCGGCGGGAATAGCCGCGATCGCCTTTGGGCAAATATTACCCATGAGTAACGCTCCATTACCTTCTACTCAAGAGAAACCTGCTATTAAAACTTATCTCAATCTTGCGCAAACGCTCTCTAAAAACTCTAAAAAACGAGTTTTTACAGACGCTGAAGCTTTTTACTACCGAGGTTTGGCAAAGGCTAAGCAGGGAAATTATAAAGGAGCGATCGCTGACTTTACGGAAGCGATTCGGCTCAAACCTCAATATCCTGAAGCTTATTATCAAAGAGCATTAACTCGTTATCAACCAGATGAAGATGGTGAGTACGAAAATTCCGATAGTGAAGGAGCAATTCAAGATTTAACTCAAGCAATTCAACTCGATCCCAATTACGCCGATGCGTACTACGAGCGAGGTGAGATTCTCAGCAATAGTGGTGAAGTAGAAAAAGCAATTGAAGATTTTAACCAAACAATTCGACTCAATCCCGATCGTATTGCAGCTTATTTCAGTAGAGCTAATCTTCGCGAGAGCGAACTACAAGATAAAAAGGGAGCGTTAGCAGATTTCGATCGCGTCTTACAACTGAATCCAACAGATGCCTTATCATATCTACAACGGGCTAGACTCCGATCTGCTCTGGGAGATCCACAAGGAGCTTTAGCCGATGAAGCGCAGGCTGCTAAAGTTCAACCAAATAACGCCGATACATATCGTTATCGCGCTCTCAACCGTGAAGGAAGAGGAGATTTTCAAGGAGCAATCGAAGATTATACTCAAGCAATCCGCCTCACTCCTAATGATGCCATGCTCTACTTTTATAGAGCCATGACGCGCCAAAACATGAAGGATTTTCGAGGTGCAGTTGCCGATCTCAGTCAAGTTAGGCGGCTTAAATTAACTCATCCTGATAACGTTCATCCCGATGCAGCTGGTACTTATGCGTATCAAGCTCAAATTCATGAAGCAATTGGGGATTATCGAGCAGTCATAGAAGATTATACTCAAGTACTCAAGATGAAGCCGGACGACAAAGCTGCATATATGAATAGAGCTGCGGCTCGTTTGAAAATTGGCGATCGCCAGGGAGCTATTCAAGACTATTCTAAAATTATTCAGTTACTAACCAGAGCAGGGATTAGTTAACATAAAAAAGTAGCTAAGTCTGGAGTGTGCCATGAAACTCAAAGACGCTCGCCATATGTCAGCCTCTGCCCAA
>NZ_JACJQX010000032.1:0-93678 GCF_014696895.1 Chroococcidiopsis sp. [FACHB-1243]
ATTACTGGGCGATTATGTGAGGATTATTTGCATTAGCTAATATTATACAGGATGCTGACGGGGCAGGGGTTATACCTCACCACTACTTCCGTATCACTACCAGTATTCGCTCCACTCAATCTCTCTAGCAGATCGAGCCTATGTGAGGTTAGAAGAATTGCGCAGTCGCATCAGTTGACGACGCATGTGGGGAGAGGCTTCTAGCTCAGAAATCTCTTTGGTTTTCACGCAGGAGTGCAAAGGCTCTAAATATTCATCTGCACCCGCTGTAAATGCGTCAATCAAAAGTTCTAATAATTTTTCGCGATCGTTCAAAACACAATTTTCTTCAATCAGTCGAAATTTCAAATGAATTTCACACTCGAAAACACCAACTTCTAGCTGTCGATTTGGATGTGATGCTGCGTCAGGATTCATTGCTTTAAACAAATTCTAATTGGGTGTGCAGTTGCTAGCAGAGTTGTCTGAAATACATCGCTCTCAGCATCGCTAGCTTTACCAAACATTTAGTTGAGACTCTAGCTGATGCTGATGAAAGCATCTCCAAGCAGTTATTGCTAGTAGCTTTCCCCATCCACTGATGCTCGGTGCTTGGCTCTTGTCTCCCTCCTGTGGTATTTTTTACCAAACCTCCTGCTAGGCAAAAAGTGCTTGTATCGCGCTCCAGCTAGTAGCAGATAGTAGTTTTGTAAAGAATGTCGTATTTGCATTTACCGATCTCGTTATACGTTCATAGATACAGTAAACGGCGCGTGCCAGCCCAGGTTATATGATGAAAATTTAGGAGTCGATTTAAGAGACAACTACTATTATTCAACCTTTAAGATTAATTACAGTAAAGTTTGTGTAAGGAATTTGTAAGGCTTTCAATAGTTTTTTGTATTTTGCCTTCGCTACGGATAAAATTTAGTTTTAATTTTTACAAAGTTAGATACAGTAGTATTAGTAATATTGCTGGCGTTTCCTGGAAAAAGTCTTTACCTGAAACCATTCCATGTCAATTCTGGACTTTCTCTGTCACTCAGTTAGTTTAGTATAAATAAGTACTATAGCTCGTTTCGGTAGTTGAAGTTTGTCTCAGTAGCATAGGGCAGGATAACTTGTGAAAAATTTGTCTTCCGGCGAAGCGAGTCGTGAGTCATGGTAAATTCTCCGTACTCTCGATCGGCTTTCTCTCGTCTCTTCCAGCGATAGGATAAGTAAAATATCATGGTATAAGCCTTTGGAGACTGCTGTTAATGAGTACTTGCGTTCGCGGTTTAATTTTTGTAGTTGATGATAATATCGATACCGATCAGATCATTCCCGCAGAATATTTAACGCTAGTTCCTTCCAAGCCGGATGAGTATGAGAAGCTTGGTAGTTACGCCATGATTGGCTTACCAGATCGCTACGGCAAGTTTATTGCTGCCGATGAAATGAAAACACGCTATCCAATTATTATCGCTGGAGAAAACTTTGGGTGCGGGTCGTCTCGCGAACATGCACCAATCGCTCTTGGCGCTGCTGGAGTGAAAGCAGTCATCGCTCAATCTTACGCGCGAATATTCTTCCGTAATTGTGTTTCTACAGGCGAATTATATCCTTGGGAGTCTGGCGAGCGACTGTGCGATCGCTTCGTGACTGGACAAGAAGTCACGGTTGACTTTGACAAAAACCAAATCATCAATCATACGCTAGACCACATCTATTCTCTAAAGTCTCTAGGAGAGATTAAACCTGTAATTGATGCTGGTGGTATTTTTGCTTATGCTCGTCAGACTGGAATGATTGCTGCTCGGTAGTCAGCGATTGGTTATCAGCGACCTTGCGACTTGTGACTTGTGACTTGTGACCAACAACTGTCAACCAACTCCTATAGAATAAACTCAATACCATAAAGTCAAGTTAGAATCCCTACTTATGGAAGAGCAGCTACTTAAGTCCACAACCCGCCACGTTCGGATTTTCTCTGCGGAAGTTAATGAAGATGGCGAACTCGTTCCTAGCAATCAGGTGTTGACGCTAGATGTTGACCCCGATAATGAATTAACTTGGAATGAAGATGCATTACAAACGGTATACGGCAAATTTGACGAACTGGTGGAGTCTCACAGTGGCGCGGATTTGACCGATTACAATCTACGCCGCATTGGCTCGGATTTGGAACACTTGATTCGATCGCTGCTACAAAGCGGTCGGATTAGTTACAACTTGAATAGTCGGGCGATCAACTACAGTATGGGACTACCACAAGTTGCTGTGGAAGATAATCGATAGAGGAGTAAGGAATAGATAATTAAAAGGACGCATCACAATGCGCCCCTTTTTTAAATAACTATTTCGCGCTCAAGTGCGACTGCTTTTCATCTCACAAAGACCTTCATTCTAAAGCGAAATACAGCGAGTACGGGAGTTACCGCCAAGTGCGTTCGCCGTTTTCGTCAACTCTTGACTGGCGAATGACATCAGAAATTTCTTCTGCGTCTTTGACATGGTGTAAAGCTTTTTCTTCGCCATCTGGTTCTTCTACAGCAAAATAGGTAGGAACTTGAATATGGTCGCCAGTGATATCTGGGGAATCTACAGCAAGTTGTTGCTTTTTCTCTTCAACTGATTGCTTGTCATCAGCGATAACATCACCAGGATTAACTGCACGATGCGTTTCTTTTTCTTGGTTGTTATCCATAATTGTTGTAATCTCTTAAAAACGAATGACCAATTCACTATTTAAAATTTAAGAATATTGGTTCGCGATCGCCTCCTTCGTAAGTAGGAAATACTTACCTACAAAACGCTAGGTCTGCAAATTGCTCGCCTCGGCTCTAAACACAGGGCATACGAAGCTAAACAATCGGATTGAAATCGCTAAAGTAGTAGATAGATCGCGAATCAGACTCGGCTGAATGCGAGAGACTACAATAGTGGGTAGGACTGTAGCAGATTTAGCTGCTTGCGCCAAGCGATTAAATCACAATTTATTCAAAATTCATGTTTGCAATCGATAGTCAAAGCTTGTTAAAGTTAATGCTCAAATCATCTGGGTGGAAGTGAGGTAACAACTGCATCCAGATCTTGCAAAAATATAAGAACAGAAGCGCAATTGCCGTGCGGGAAGCTAAATATAGAGATATAAACATGAATGAGCAGTTTAATCGTCTCTTACGTCTGCTGTTTTAAATTGGTTTAATATGGCTAATCGGTGCGCCAGCTATGCAAAATAATGAGGTAACGATCCAATGTCCAAACGATCTGTGTAAGGCTGCCAACTCTGAAGGCGACAAGTTTTGTCAGCGCTGCGGTACATCCTTAATTAAACGTTACTTGTGGGTTGTCGGGCAAGGCACAGAACTCCACGAGATCGGAACATCGATCGCGGAGCGCTTTTACCTCAAAGCCGAGCGAATTGTTTTAGATACTCAACCTGATTTACTGCTAGACTCTCCTTATTTAGATATTTCTAATGAAATTAGACCTTATTTGAGACTGGTCGCGTATCGTCTCCAAGTTCCGCAGGTATACGGATTAATATCGCTCGATCGCGAAACACCTGAAAAAGAAATTTTGCTGTTGGAACAAGCACCGATTTATCCCGATGGTGTGTTAACAGCAGGACAGCTAATGCCTCAGATGACTGCTGTTTGGCAGTCCGTTTCTAGCTTACGCCAGCTCAATTGGTTATGGCAAATCGCTCAACTGTGGCAACCCCTATATAGCGAAGGCGTAGCCTCTAGCTTGCTCGTCCCTCAGTTTTTACGAGTAGAAGGATCGTTATTAAGGCTGTTGCAATTGCAATTGGATGATGCCGAACGTCCCACACTAGCGCAACTCGGTCAATCTTGGTCGCAGCTTGCTAAAGAGGCTCGACCAAGCGTGACTGGATTTATAGAACAATTAAGCCAAGAGTTGCAACAAGGAGAAATCGTCAACTCGGAGCAATTGCTAGCGTGTCTGGATCGAGGATTGTTGGAATTAGGGCAAAACATTACGAATAGAGACATTGCCCCCAGTCGGAGTTTCAAGATTAGTACTTGCACCGATACTGGTCCTAGCCGTCAGCGAAATGAAGATGCCTGCTATCCAGTCAGCGGCACCACACTTGCTAAACCACCAGAAGCAAAAGCGATCGCAATTGTCTGTGATGGGATTGGCGGACACGAAGGAGGTAACGTTGCTTCCAGCCTAGCGATCGAAACGCTACAGCACCAGGTACAACAGCTGCCGCTAGATGAAGCAAGTTTAGACCCGAATACCCTCACTCATACTCTAGAACAGTTTACGCGCAAGACAAACGAATGTATCAGTAGCCGTAACGACAAAGAGCATCGTCAAGGAAGACAGCGAATGGGGACAACCTTGGTGATGGCAGTAGGACATCAACATGAAATATATATTGCTCACGTTGGTGATAGCCGCGCCTACTGGGTGACGCGCACGGGTTGCCATCAAATAACCCTAGACGATGACGTAGCTGCCCGTGAAGTACGGTTGGGTTATGCTGTCTATCGAGAAGCACTACAACAACCCTCGGCTGGTTCTCTCGTCCAAGCGATCGGCATGAGTGCATCGGTACATCCCACGGTACAGCGGTTTGTGTTGGATGAAGACTGCGTATTCCTCTTGTGTTCTGATGGCTTGAGCGATTACGATTTAGTCGATCGGTGCTGGCAAACAGAAATCTTGCCAATTTTAGATGGGAATATGGATGTTGCTACAGCAACTAAGCAGCTTGTAGAACTTGGTAACAACCTTAACGGACACGATAATATTACCGTTGCTTTAGTACATTGTCAGGTAAAGGTGCAGGAACCAGAAACTCCGCTTGGTTACAGTCAGTCGTTAGACAAAACGAGTAATGGTGCGGTCAGCTCATCTTCAGTTGCCGTAACTCTCTCAGAACCACCAACGGAAGATGCGATCGAGAACTACGTCCCGATCGCCAATACGCAGTTACTCTCACCATTCCCACCACCGCAACAATCGCGATCGTGGTTGCTCCCAATAGTGTTGGGAATCGGTTTGCTCTTAAGTGCGGCAGCAGGACTTTGGCTAGCTTACAATCACAACTGGCGAGAGCGAAACCCAGCAGCAAATAGTGACAGTAACGATACTACAAATGTTGCGCGATCGCCTGAAAGAGTATATGAGGCTCAGCAGGAAACCCCCCTCCAGCGCCAAGCAGGAGCGACCAGCTCTTCTCCCGAGCCACCCCAACTGAATGCACCCGATTTTACTTTGCCCCAGGGCAGTATCGTCAAAGTTCTAAACGAATCAAAACTGCCCTCCCAGCAGCGAGAGACTTGGACGCAGCTGCAAGTCTGCTCAAACCCTGAATTTTCCCGTACTTCTACATCTTCAACTGGCGATCGCCGGATATTAAAACCAGGAGACCATGCTTGGATTGCAAATACCGAACTCGATCGACGATTTAAGGAATTTTCAGGAGGGAACAATCCTTGTTCTACATCTCAGGCATTGCCAACACAGACAGACGGTGGAAATCAGGAGTCAGGAGGACAAGGCAATCGGTAAGAGAGTAGAGGAGACGTTACATATAACGTCTATACAAAGCGATCGGTGAAGAAAAGGTGTGACTTGTGACTTGTGACTTGCCCCACACCCTTATCACCTCAGCCTCTAGCTCCCAGTTAAATAAACTATTAAACTAAGACAGTTGCATATTTGCGAGTATTTGATAGCGATCGTGGTTATTGATGTCCCAGTCTGACATTCCCTGCTTGAGTTTAGCAATCGAACGTCTTGCCAATGCTGGTAAAGATAACTTTGCCGTTTGGGTAGTGCAAGCCCCTTACCCTGGTGGATATGTGAAACATGATTGTGTTTTGTCCCCTAGATTGATGCAGGCTTGGCAAGCTTGGCAGGCAATGTTTGCGCCTCGCTCATCACCACCAATTTCTCCAGAGATAATTTCTCAGACCTTGGATTTAGTCCCAGAAATCGTTGCCTATCCTGGCGGAAAAACCAACGGACAAGGGGGTCGTCTGATGCAACATTTATGCATCAACCTTTGGCAGTGGATTTTTCAGGGACAAGTACAAATGAGTCTGGAGAAGAGCCAAGGGATTGCGATCGGACAAGGAAAACCATTACGGCTAAGAATAGATATTCGAGAGCCGGATCTCATCGCCTTGCCTTGGGAAATTATGCAGCCTCAGGCTGGAAAACCAGCTATCTCCCTACCTTCGCCACTGCAAGCGCCACAAGTCTTTTTCAGTCGCACGACTAACGATGTTGGTTCCCTGATTTCGCTACCACCCAGTCAGGGTTTAAATGTTTTGCTGGTTTTGGGACAAGACACCGAAGCCGGAAGCTTGCAGTTGGAAACAGAAGCAAAAATTCTCGAACAAACTCTGAGAAGCTTCCAACAACTCAAGCCAATTGAAAGGAGAAATTTGGCAACGGTTCCCTGTCGGGTAGACACATTGTTACAACCTACTCCTAAAGAATTAATTTCGCAGTTAGAAACTCAGGCTTACAATATTTTCTTTTATTCCGGTCATGGTTTGAGCGCTCCAAATGGAGGATTGTTATTTTTACGTCCTGGGGTGGCGATTGACGGTACGGAGTTAGCCCATGTACTAGCACGTTCTCAAGTCAAACTGTGCGCGATTAATGCCTGTTGGGGAGCGCAACCCGCGTTTGATAACGGACAACCTTTACCGCGTAGCAGTTTAGCAGAAGTCTTGATTCATCACGGCGTACCAGCAGTACTGGGAATGCGAGATGAAATTGCCGATGAAGAAGCTTTAAGTTTTATTCAAGTTTTTACCCAGGCGTTAGCAGCAGGTTCGCCGATCGATCGTGCGGCGGCGATCGCCAGACAGCAACTACTAGCTGTTTATAAATATATTTCTCATGCTTGGACGCTACCCATCCTCTACATGCATCCAGAGTTTGATGGGGAGTTGCTTGGCGCACCCGCTCGCGATGAAATTACTCAGCTACCAGAAGATACGGTCGCGGGTACAGTATACCCACCAGTACGGGCGCAACTGCGTTCTACTTCTGCTCCAGAGCAAGTCTGGCATTTAGGTACGAGATTAGTAAGGGTAGGTCGTCTGGCAGAGAATGATATTGTAGTTCAAGAAGGCTGGGTCAGCCAAAGACACGCAGAAATCTATTGCCGTCAAGATCGCGGCGATACGACTTTTTTCTTACGAGATAATTCTCGTTTCGGGACTTTGCTGTCAAATCTACCCAGTAGCGATCGCTGGCACAATGTATATCGTGAGGAAGTCCCGCTAAAATCGGGAATGAAGTTAAAATTCGGCAGCCATAAGGGTCAAACCTACGAATTTATTGTTGAAGATTGAAGCTGAGCGAAGGAAGACAGAAGGCAGAGGGCAGAAAGAAGAAAAAATTGATATATTTTTGCGTAAAGCTCTGTCTTGAGAACTGCTGCCATATAACTAAGACCAAAGTAAATTTTTTATGGAGAAAAGTAAATGTACCAGCTAATTGTTGAATTTCTTCAAGTGACGCAGCTCTACGTAGCAACGGGTTGCCCGCTCGCCGATTTATGAGAATACCCTCTGTCGTCTCAAGCTGGAATTAATCCGCACTTCATGCAGTAAAGAGAGGGAAAAAGCAAGATGCTTTATGCAAAAACTGCAATTAAATACTGCAAAATTGTAGCAGAGATACTGCGATCCCCAATCTTATTTGCATAATTTATGTAGTTGCGGAAATGGCTGTTCAGGTGGTGTAGCTACTCATACAGCGTTTTTGCAGACACCCATGATGAATTGTACAATGACAAACGAATTCAAGTCTTCTGAAATTAACGAACGGCATCGGTTGTTGACTGAATTAGAGTTATTAGAAACACTACTTGCCTCTGAAGCAGCAACTTATCCCTGGAACCCTGCTGAAGAAGCAGCAGAAGCATTCTTTCTCGAACAAGAACAGCAATTACAGCAAGAGGACTGGTGGGAAGAGGAACTCTCTGCCCATGCGCCAGGTTTCCTCGCTAGCGTGGAACAGTTATGGGAGAATACTAAGCCAACAACTGTGTCTGCTAGCGCCACAGACGAGCAGTCTCTTCAGATAACTTTGCAACAGCGATTTGCAGCTTACATGCCGACAGCTTGGTTACAGGCGATCGCTCATAAAGCAACTGACATGTTAGCGACACAAAAATCTATGGCGCAACAATTGGTACAGTGCGTACAAGAATTATTACCGAATTGTTCGGAAGACGATCTGTTAATTCTCGCTCGCCCATATGCCTACAGTATGCGCAGTAGCATTGAGCCATCGACTACCGCGATCGAATCCACGCTAAATCGTTACGGTCAAGACTGGGAAGTGCGCTCTGATATCGAACGCGCTCAAATCAGTTTGGCGATCGCTCGCTACGCTATATCTCAATTGCAAGCTGAGCGGGGCGAGGAGTGAGGGGCGAGATCTTAGAGAGCAATTAACTCAATCTAAAATTCAAAATTTTCTTAATCTGGTCTTCTAGGTGTCTTTTCCAAAAAGCGAGTGGCAAAGTTTTGCGATCGCGTTGGTGAGAGCATTCTAGCTTTGAGAATCGCTGCTGTTAAAAACGCATACGATAGAATACCTACCACGACTAGGAGCAAGCCGCTAAAAGCAGCGGTAGAGTTCCATAAAGCATGAAGTGCGGCTGCACTGACATATCCCACAGTCAAGATCTGCCAACGTTGACGCGGTTTGAGTACGCTTAAACCAATGAAATAACCAAAATATCCGCTATCTGCCATATGTCCAGCAACTGCACCAATGATACGCGGAATCAGTAATTGCAATCCCACAATTTGACCAGCAGCTTGTCCGGCTGACATCGCCACGTTTTGAGCAATTTCTGGCACGTATTGCCACAACGTTTCGACCAAGGTAAAGCCTACAGCTGAGGCAGTTCCTAGTAGAATGCCGTCTAAAGGTTCCCAGACCCCAATCCATTCACGCCAAGGAGAAGCAAGTCGTCGCCCTAAAGCATATGCCCCCAGGACGGGTAAAGCTTTCAGAAACTCTTCCATTAAGCCAGCTCCGACGAACATCCGCAAGAATAATTCGGGAAAGCTAAGCGCTATAAGAGAGTTAGGTAAATTTCCTGGTAAGATGCGACGGAAGATAAAGATAAATAGCGGTAAGATAGGGCTAAATAGAATGAGTGCTGTAGCCGTGGCAGCAAGAATTGGGAGCCACCAAGGTTTAATTTTTCCACAAAGCCGATAGATAAAATAATAGGCAGCGCTACTCAAGTAGGTGGCAACCAAGAGTTGATTGAAGCGAATCGCTTTTGGTTGACCGACAGTAGCAAACATTAATACGACAAATATAACTGTGAAAATACCTGGAATTAAATAAGCCTTGCGGGTTAAGTCTTTAGCCGTAGAGATAATCGGAAATAAGTGGGAAAAATTGACTTCCGCTTCAGTCAGATGCGATACAGGTGGCGGGATGAGACTGGATGGGTGAGGAGAATGAGATTCAAAAATGAATTCTGCGCCGCGATGCCGAAGGCGGTATGCTCTTCGACCATGCTTCGCAAACGCTTCGCGACCTTCGCCCAACGTGATGCGATCGCCTGGAACGAGTTCCCGACAGCCTTGCAAGCGCTGTCCGTTGATAAAAGTACCGTTACTACTGTTCATGTCACACACCTGCCACCGATTTTGAGGTAGGGGGTAGAAAGTGGCATGATGGCGAGAAACCATACCATACTGCTCCGATTCCAGTACGATATCGCAGGCAGGATCGCGCCCGAGTGCCATTTCTCGCTCGGGTGAAAGGCTGTAACTGCGTGTCAGTCCAGCTTCTCCTGCATTCGGTAATAGCCGCAACCATCCTTCAGCAAGATGTTGTTCGGTCATATAGTATCGGTAATGAGAGGAGATGAGAGACAGGAGGCAAGAGACGGGAGAGAATCTGACAACTAGACATTCATATATTTGGAATCGAGGCTGTTTGCAGTCTTGCTCTTGTTCTCAAGACAATCATTCTATACTTTAGTCCTGCAATTACTAGACAAATTTAAGGACTTGTACCGATTGAATCTTCCAAACGAATGCCAGTACTTCCTGTCTTCTTCTATCTCCTCTGAATTCACTCGCTGTTTGCATTCCGCACGGCAGCAATAAACAAGAGGACTGTGGCTGGAATACTTACAGCAAGAATTACCGCTGTATTCAAGTTACCTAAATCGGGTTGACCGGAAGCTAGCTCGAACACGGAACCAACTGCTGCGATCGCCGTAATACAACAGCCGCCAAGAAATAAGCCGCTTTTGGGTGTCATTGCATTCATGGTAAATCTCCTCAAGCAACAGGTTTGACTGCACTCATGGAGAAGCCATGCTTTGCCAGTTCTTGGGTTAAAGCTAGCCTGTTTTCGACGCGATCGACGAAAACAATTCCGTTGAGGTGGTCGATTTCGTGTTGAATACAGCGAGCCAGTAAGTCTGTAGCTTGCAGCGATCGCGGATGCCCGTATTCATCCTTATAAGCAATTTCTACGGCTTGGGGGCGCGTCACGTTCAAATAAATGCCTGGGATACTCAAGCAACCTTCTTCTGCCACGCAGATATCGCTGCTGGTACGTTTGATCGTAGGATTGATCAAGATCAAGGGTGGGTTAGCGGCATTGTCTGGTTCGCAGTCAATGACGATGATTTGCTTGGATACAGCTACTTGTGGCGCAGCCAAACCGATGCCGTCAGCGCTATACATACTCTGTAGCATTTCTCGCGCCAACTGGCGAACTTCTACATCGACTTTGCTGATGCGTTTTGCAGGTTGACGCAGAGCGCGATCGCCTAAATAGCGGATATCTAAGGGAGGGTTTTTTAACTTTTTCTTTTCAACTGCGATTTCAGAAGCCATGTGAATCTACTCGCTACGGTCGGCTAATTTGCAAATTGTGACATTATTTCAATTTTACCAAGTAGAAGTCAGAAAAGGGACTGGTGACTGGTTGTCAGTTGTCGGTGAATAGGGAGCTGGGAGCTGGGACGAGCTAGGAGCAGGGGGAATTACTTGCGACTTATTTTCACGCACTACACTATGTAAAAATCGGTAATTTTTCCCTTTGCATCTATGTTTTTACTGAAAAATTCGTTGAATTTACTTAGGTAGAATTTGGTAATACTAGACTACCATTGTCGCGATCGCTCTACAAAAGTCATTATGATTTCCCTTGAGGATAAACATTTTTTTTGTCACGATTAAAAGTAGTTTTTTAGTATTTTTCTGATATTTTTTGGATATGTAATTGTCAATATTGAAAATACCTCATCGCCTGATTTATTTTAAAGCCATTTTAGGATTGAAAAATTTTTGTAAGGTAGTTAATGAATATTCGTCAAAGATTATATTCCGTCTTTATTTATACGTTTATCTGGGGAGGATTGATTGGATGCATTGCGATCGCCATAAATTCAAAAACTCAATCTTTGGTTTCAAGCGGCGATCGCCACATTGCTGTAGAGGCGCATAGCAGTTCTATGGAGCAGCAGCTAGCTAAACATGCTCAAAGTCTTGTAGCAGCAATTGCAGTAGCCGATCGCCAGATTGCAGTTTCCACTATTGCTAGTATCGCGGCTGCAATTGTCTCGGTTAGGCTCATTTATCGTTCGAGTTTGAAATCGTTAGAGCGATCGCAAACAGTAGAACAGAGCGAGCGAGATGATAGCGCTCGTCAAGCTGAGATTGTTATAAATAAGGAAAAGGAGATAGAAGCAAAATTAACGAAAATCAATCGATGTTTATTAAGTTTTTGTACCGATCCAAGCGAAAATATTAACCAATTAACCTCATTGTTAGGGGAATTATTGGGAGCAAGTTGCACATTATATAGTTTTCTAGATAATGGGCGGCTTCGTGCAGTAGGACAGTGGCAAACGCCATCCGAATTTGAGCGAGTAAATCGAACCGAGGGACGAATTTGTCACGATCTCATTCAACAAAATAGCGATGAAATTTGGGTATTATCAGACCTACTCACAACAAAATACGCTCAATCTGAGCCTAGTATTCAGGCGCATAACATCAAAACATATATTGGTAAAGTCGTCAAATGCCAGCAACAAGTTGTTGGTTGTTTGTCTGCCTGGTACACGATCGAATACATGCCCAGCGAGATCGATCGCAAAATCATCGATATTATTGCCGCAGCTATTGGGATTGAAGAAGAACGGCGAGCTACCCAAAGATCGTTGCAGGACGAACAAAGATATGCTCTGGCAGCGCAAGCGGCGCGAGATGGTCTATGGGACTGGAATTTAAACACCGATCGCATCTATTTATCTAAGCGATCGCAACTGTTGATGGATTTAGCAGCGGAAAACTCCCAAACGAGTGCCGCAGAGTTTTTTCAACGCATCCACCCCGCCGATCTTAATACCGTACAAACAGCGCTGGGCGAACATTTGGCAGAACGAACGCCTCAGTTTGAGAGCGAGTATCGTATTACATTAGCAGATGGTAGCGATCGCTGGTTATTGTTTCAAGGATTAGCTTGGCGCGATGCTGAAGGTAAACCCTACCGCATAGCAGGCTCTCAAACTGATATCACCGAGCGCAAGCAAGCAGAAGTGCAATTGCGATATCAAGCTTATCACGACGAACAAACAGGGCTACCAAATCGAATTTTACTAATGGAGCGCTTGCGACGGGCAATTGACAAACAAAAACACCAAGAAGATTATTTGTTTGCGGTGCTATTTCTCGATTTAGATCGGTTTAAGGTCATTAACGATAGTTTAGGTCATGGCTTCGGCGATCGGATGTTAAAGGCGATCGCCAGTCGGTTACAAACCTGCGTGCGTCCTGGGGATACAATCGCTCGCTTGGGGGGAGACGAATTTACTTTACTGCTAGAAGCTATAGGAAACGAGCAAGAGGCGCTCCAAATTGCCGAACGCATTCAACAACGGATAGCTTTGCCTTTTTACTTGGGGGAACATGAGGTGTTTGCTTCCGCTAGCATCGGGATTGCCTTGAGTAGGCTGGACTACGAAGATCCAGAAGATTTACTCAGAGATGCCGATACAGCAATGCATCGCGCCAAAACTCTTGGTACGCGGATGGAGATTTTTGACTCATCGATGCACAATCTTGCTATGGCAAGATTGCAAATTGAAATCGATCTGCGCAAGGCACTGGAACGGCAAGAATTACGAGTCTTCTATCAGCCGATTGTCTCGCTCAAAACTGGCAAAACTACAGGTTTTGAGGCTTTAGTCCGCTGGCAACATCCGACAAGTGGTATGATTCCACCCATCAAGTTTATTCCGGTAGCAGAAGAAACGGGATTGATTTGCGCGATCGGCTGGTGGGTTTTACAACAAGCTTGCCACCAAACGCGGCATTGGCAAGAGCGCTTTCCTACGGAGCCGCCTTTAACTATCAGCGTCAACGTTTCTGGCAAACAGTTTACTCAGTCAAATCTGATTGAGAAGGTAGATCGGATTTTACAGGAGACTGGGTTAGCTCCGACGAGTTTGAAGTTGGAAATTACAGAAAGCGTGCTGGTAGAAAATGCCGAAGCTGCTGCTGCCGTTATTTGTCAGCTCAGAGCGATGGGCATTCAATTTTCTATTGATGATTTCGGTACGGGTTATTCTTCGTTAAGCTATCTGCATCGGCTACCAATCGATACTTTGAAGATCGATCGCTCGTTTGTGAATAACGTCGATTGCGAACCGGAGAAAATCGAAATTATTCGGACTATAGTTGCTTTGGCTTGGAATTTGGGTATGAATGTTGTTGCCGAAGGTGTAGAAACAAAGACTCAAATGTATCAACTGCAAGCGCTCAAATCCGAGTACGGACAAGGTTACTTCTTCTCGAAGCCTACAGATAGCGAGGCGGCGGAAGCTTTACTCATGACTCAGCCAGACTGGGAGCAAGATTTACGCGCAATGGCTCAGTCGGTGCAGGGGAAGCGCTCGAAAACTATCAAGCCATAAAGCCGTGCGAAACACAGACATTCATGCGTGGTAAATAATATAGAGAACTTTCATCTCACTCTTCCCCAAAACACCAAAGGAATAGTAAGAACAGCCCACCCAAAATCAACCAATTCGGTATATTCGCATGTCTGATTAACTCTATAGGAGTCAGGACAAATATGTTAGTCACCATCGATGCTGTCAACAGTAGCAAGGTAATCAATAGGAGTGGAGGCACGATTGGGAACCAGGTAGAGAAGTTAGGAAAAAATAGGTCGAGATTTCTACACTGTAAAGAACGCGAATAAACTTTATCGATCGCACGGTGAGAGATAAGATAAAAGAAGTAAAAATTTTGTCCTGGCTAGGCATTGACCCGTGCTATCTACCATAGCTGCTGACTTCAAGATTATTTTTGACCGCGACCCTGCTGCCCGTAACTGGCTAGAAGTACTGTTATGTTACCCTGGGTTACAGGCAATTGTCTTCCATCGAGTAGCGCATCAACTCTACAAACTGCGTCTTCCTTTCATTCCAAGGTTTATTTCCGCGATCGCCCGATTTTTGACTGGGATTGAGATTCACCCTGGCGCGACAATTGGCAAGGGTTTTTTTATCGACCACGGTATGGGGGTAGTGATTGGCGAAACCGCGATCGTCGGTGATGACGTTCTGCTCTACCAAGGCGTGACTCTGGGCGGTACGGGGAAAGAAAGCGGCAAGCGTCACCCGACTGTGGGAAATAATGTCGTGGTGGGTGCGGGGGCAAAAGTCCTCGGTAATATCGAACTTGGCAGTAACGTCAGAATTGGAGCGGGTTCTGTTGTTTTACGCGATGTACCTTCTAATTGCACGGTTGTTGGCGTACCAGGTCGAATTATCTACCGTTCTGGAGCTAGAGTCGATCCGTTAGAACACGGTAGCTTACCTGACTCAGAAGCAGAGGTCATTCGCGCTCTCGTTGACAGAATTGAAGCGTTAGAACAACAGCTAGAAAAAGTACAACAGCAGCAAGCACACCAAGATTCTGTAGTTATGTCTCTTCCCGCTGCTGCTAGCTGTCAGATGAGGGATAAAGCGATCCAGCAGTTTTTAGATGGTGCGGGGATTTAAGGATTGACGGCTTGAGTAGACCAAGCGCGATCGCCCTCTAACCAAGTATAAATCGTGCGGTTTTGAGGGTCGCCGCGCAATTCTAAGCGATCTACCTGAACTGGTTCCAAAAGCAGCAAACAAAAGTGCGGTAATGGCACTTCTGCGGACGGTGCTGGAGGCTTGAAGGCATCATCAGCGGCTCTCAGCTCTGGATGCGCCCAAGCAAATTGCAGCCGTGCAGAGTCGCTTAACTCTTGCCAGCTGACTATACAGGCTTGCTGTAATTCTGGATCGGGACAGTCAGAGGCGATCGCCTTTAGCGTCCCAGTAATCCGAAATTGTTCGCGGGTTTTGGGGAAATACCAGCAAGCCTCTGCCCAAGGTTGAGCTTCAATTTGGGCAAATTTTTCACTGCGAGTATCGCTGACAAACTTGAGGCGATCGCTATTCTCCAAAAATCCCCGGAATACCACTGTACGATTAGCAGGACGACCATTAATCCGGACAGTCGCCAGTTGAAGATAACGGGCATAGGGCAAACTACGATTGAGGTGCAGCGCCCGTGCTAGGGGCGATCGCCAAGGAGCAAGAGAATTCGGAATTCGACGCGGCTTCAATGACGAGGAAACCTCGTCATCCGCCTGCTTGACTTCGGAATTCGGAATTATACGGTCGTTACTCACTACTCACTACTCACTACTTGTTCCCTGCTCCCAGCTCCCAGCTCGTCCCTGCTCCCTGCAAGATTCTCAGTTGTTGTCATGGCTGTTGCAGTGGTAGAACTCGTTTCAGTCAGTTGGGGCGATCGCACGGCACTTAAGGCTGTCTTGATCACGACTGCTGTAGGTACGGCAACGATTACGCCTAGCAAACCGCCAACTCTAGCGCCTGTTAAGACGGAAATCAGTACCCATACCGGATTTAAACCAGTGACGCTACCAAGAATACGGGGAGCAACGATGTTATCTAAGATCTGCTGAATGATGACAGATGCTACCAAGACTCTAGTACCTAGCCAGAAATCTTGCAGCGCTACTAATAAAGTAGTCAAAATAATTCCCACCGTACCGCCGAAGGGAACTAAAGCCATAATCCCGATCGTGATTCCAAACAGCAAACCAAACGGTACTTTCAGCCATAAGAAAATGGCAGTCAGGGCAGAACCCATACAAATACCGAAAATTAACTGTCCGATGAAGTAATTTTGAAAGCTCAACCGGATAGTTTGGGAAAAAGGCTGGCGAATGGGTGTTGGTAGCCAAGCGATTAAGCTTTGCCAGAGTTCGTCCCCATGCTGTAACAAATAAAATGTCAAAACCATGCCCAGCAAAAAATCTAGCAGGCTTGTCACTGTCACTACAGCTAGGTTGAGTGCTTGGACGGCGATCGCTTGTAATTGTCCCTTAACGCGATCGTTGATTTGTATTACTAAGGCATCGAGATTAATTGGATAACCCTGAGCCTCAGCCCAATCATTTAACAACACCAACTGATAGCGCCCTGAGTCTATCCATTCTGGCAAACGAGTTACGAGCTGCTGCGCCTGACTAATCACTAGAGGCACGAGGGTGACACCTAGCGCCAGTAAAATCGATAAAGCCAACAAAAAGACTAAAATAGCAACTTGTTCTCGCCTTGCGCCTTGCTGCTCCATCCAGCCTACCGGATAGTTCAACAAAAATGCTAGTAAAGAAGCACCGACTAAAATAACGATCAGCGAGTGGAAGTAATCAACGATGGAGGAGATTGCCCAAGCATTGAGTACGAGTAGTGGAGCCAATAGCGCGATCGCCAGAAGTCGCGTCAAAGGTGACATTGCTTGCCACCAACCTATAATAATGCGTTTCTGCATTTTCTCAGTTGCGGGAGCGAACTAAATCAAATGTCCCTTGCAGCCTATTATCCCTAACTCCGCTGTCATAACTCATCCCCCCAAGCTCGGATTCGATTACATCATATGAAAAAGCTTACAGTCTCAGAGCATTTAAATCGCGATCGCCTGCATTTGTTTTTTCACCTCATCCCCGTTGTGGGCTTTTTTCCTTCACTGTGGACTTTATATCGTCATGAGAGAGCAGGGAGCAGGGACGAGCAGGGAGCAGGGGAAGAAAGCAGAGGGGCAGAGGGAGCAGAGGGGCAGAGGAGCAGGGGAGCAATTACCAATTACCAATTACCAATTACCACAAAGAAAAACTCGCCGTCAGCCGTTTATCTATCACTCTAGCACTAAGCTGGTTGCTGGCATATTTCCTGTTGGGTGCTGGAGCAGAAGCCTCAGAATTTTTAAATTTTCGCCTATTGATGTTAAATAGTTTACTGACATCTGGGTATTTTTTAGTCAGTGTGTGGTTAATGCTGCGATTGACTGCTGGAAAGTCAGCGCGTCTACCAGGATTTTCGGCACTTGCAGATCGGACGCTCGATGAACGCTGAGGTTCAAAGACAACGCCAGCGGTAGAAAGTACGACTCTCTGGCTGGAATTCCGTAATAAGCCAGATGACGACTTTGTAGGATTTGCAGTAGACTCCAGGCAATATTCTCTAATTCGATCGTAAAGCCATGAAATTTACTGTTTCAGTAGCCAGCGTTACCCGTGCAGAGAATATGCCAATTGAGAAAGCGCAGCATATAGCTGTGCCTTTGTCCATTATCATGTTAAAAACTTATTAACTATTTTTGCTGACTAGTGTTAAGTGTGAGGAAGTTGTATCAGTGCAAAGAATATCAGGCTCAAAATCCAATTCTACAAGTAACTCCAAAAATTTTAGGCGCAGTAGTGCTATGAGTAGGACTGGGCGTTGGCTGTGGTTCTGGGTAATCATGAGTGGTGTCGCTGTGTTGTCAGCCACAGCAGGGGCGCTCTTAGCCTATACTATGTCAACCAAGCCGCTGATGCAAAGTCAGCTTAGCCCAGAGGAGCAAGCAATTTTCGGTACTCATGGCGATCGCTTAACGCGGGCTGGTTTTAAACTTTCGGAGCTGACCCGACCAGTTAATATTTTAGTTCTAGGTGTCAAAGTTCTCACCACAGACGTTAATACCCCTGCTGCCGACATTAAAAAGCAAGGATATCATGCGTTAGTCAACTCTTTCGACGGCTTGACAGACACTATCCTTTTGCTGCGATTTGACCCTGCGACCAAAAAAATCGCTGCCCTTTCTATTCCCAGAGATACCCGCACCAAGATAGAAGGTCGAGGCATAGCGAAAATCAATGAAGCTAATCTCGTTGGTGGTCCAGCAGGTAGTGCTAAATCTATTAGCGAATTACTTGATGGAGTGCCGATCGATCGCTACATTCGGATCAACGTCCAAGGAGTGGAAAAGCTGATCGATGCTTTGGGTGGCGTAACTGTTTACGTTCCCAAAGATATGAAATATCAAGATGATAGCCAGCATTTATACATTAATCTCAAAGCTGGCAAGCAGCATCTTGACGGCAACAAGACTCTCCAGCTACTGCGCTATCGTCACGACGAAAACGGTGATATCGGACGCATTCAACGCCAGCAACTCGTCATGCGGGCGTTAACGGAACAAACCTTGTCGCCGAATACACTGACTCGGATGCCGCAAATTCTCTCTGTGATTCAATCGCACCTCGATACGAACTTATCGATGGATGAATTGGTAGCACTGGCGAATTTTGGCGTACAAACTAATCGTTCTAACATGCAAATGTTGATGTTGCCTGGACGATTTAGTAATGCAGGAGAGTATAAAGCTAGCTACTGGTTGCCAGACAGCGATCGCATTGCCAAAATGGCAACGCAGCATTTCGATGCCCCTCTTTCTGAATCCGAGCCAGTTGACTTCGATCCGGCGCGATTGAGAATTGCAATTTCTAATAGCACGGGTAGCGATCGCGCTGTCCGCTCTTTGGTTAAATCTCTTGCTGGTGCAGGCTATCGCAACGTGTACGTGACAAAATCGTGGTCTGAGCCTTTAGATAAAACTCACGTTGTCGCCCAGCAAGGCGATACTGAGAGCGCGACAACAATCCGCGACCTCTTAAACGTAGGCGAAGTCCGCGTTGAAAGCACGGGCAACCTTGGCTCTGACATTACCATCCAAGTTGGTAAGGATTGGCTGGAACAAAGTAGGGAGCAGGGAGCAGAGAGTAGGGAGTAGGATAGGACAAGGGGGACAAGGAGGACAAGCAAGACAAGGGAGCAGAGAAAAAATCCAAAATCTAAAATTCTCCAACCACTAGTCACCAGCCACTAGCCACTCTCCCGACTCCCCAATTCCACAATCCACTCCTGTAATATCGGGTTCACCAATTCTGGTGCTTCGTCTTGGGGACAATGCCCGATTCCCTCTAAGGGAATGAACTTCTGTACTTGGGGGTAATTCGCTAGTTCTTGCCCCAACTCTACTGGTTCCCAAGGGTCTGCTGTTCCCCACAAAAAAATTGTCGGACAAGATAGCTGGGGCAACAAATCTTCTGGTAGCGGTCCTTGAGAATAGGCTGTGAAAGCAACAAAGACTGCTACAGCCCCAGCATCTTTTGCTGGAGCCATCAAAAGGTCTACTAACTCATCTGTGACTGCTTCAGGATGAGCGTAAGCTTGGAGTAAGATTTTTTTAACTGTTTTCGGTTTGGCAAGTTGTTGAAAGAAAAATTTACCAACTGGTTTAACTGCTAATAATTTCTGAATTAGTGGTGCGCCGAAGCGTCGATGCCAAGGTAAGCCGCTGCGCTTGCGATCGTGAAGCAAACGCAAGGAACAATTGAGCATTGCCACACCTACGACTAGATCGGGGGCGTATACTGCTGTTTGCATTGCTGCAATACAACCGACAGAATTACCAATGAAAACTGCTGGCGTTCCCACGACTTCGCGGCAAAAATCAGCAATTTGTTGTCCCCAAGTTTCAAACGAATACGGGATTTGTTTCCCTGGCTGTAATTCCCCTGGAGTTGGTTTAGCAGAACCACCAAAACCGATGAGATCGATAGCATACACCCTACAAGTCTGCGCCAGATCGGGAATATTTTTGCGCCAGTGCCACCAAGAAGCGCCAAAGCCATGTACCAGAATGACAGGAATACCAGTCTCGCCTTGTTGTTGATAGCAAATCGAAAATCCCTGCCAAGTCCACGTTTTTACGGGTTGAAATGTGCTAGATGCAGTTAGAGGTGAGGCAGTCATGAATTTGAATAGCTGGTGACGGATACTGTTTTTATTGTGACAAATCTTTACATTCCTGCCTCTTGACTATCTGTAACTCCTATCTCCGCTTCTGCTATCAGCCACAGTTCCCGCACGTCGATCGCCCGCATTCCCGCACGGTGGGCAGCTTCTAAACCTGCATCGCTATCTTCATAAACAATACAATCTGTAGGAGTAACGCCCATGCGATCGGCAGCTAGTAAGAAAATATCGGGTGCGGGCTTACCCCGTTCTACATCGTTAACAGTCACGATCGCGTCAAATAAAGAATATAACCCGATCGCCTTTAGGGTAGGTTCTACCACGCGAATATCGCCGCCTGAAGCTACTGCTAGGGGAACTTTCCCATAAAGACTGCGGGCAACATCTGCTACTGCTTCAATTTCTACCACTTGATGTAGTAGGTCTAAGAAATATTTTTTCCGCGCGGGATTGACAGTATTAGCGTCTAATGCATATCCAAAAGTATGATTTACGGTTTCGATTAATTCCAGCGATGACATACCTCGGCGATCGTAAAGCCATTCCTGGCTGAGATCGACACCCAGAGGACGCAGCGTTGCTAACCACGCTTGAATATGAGTGGGGATAGTATGCGCTAGAGTGCCGTCACAGTCAAAAATTAAGGCGCTATAGGGCGGCGTTGGTATGAGACACGTATCTTGCATACTGCGTTGACTGACCTACAAACCCTCTTGGGCTACACCGATTATCGCACCTCTACCACCAAAATTTGTCCCCGTCATTCCCCGATTAAAACGGCTCGCTGCGGCTCTGAGGGTGATATTAGGTAGCGGCACGTCGCCCACTTGTAAGACTAAATTGGCATTATCGGGACTGAGATAGAAGTTAGTAAAAGCATTAACTTCTGGACGCGCTGCCGCTACTTTTTTGACATATATAAATATAGGACGCGAGAGGGGTTGATAACTGCTATTTGCGATTGTTTCGGGGCTAGGTTGAATGCAGCCAGAACCACTATCAATCGCTACTAATTTCAGCTTATCCCGATTTTTCAAGTAGTAGGCATAACCAAAATAACCAAGAGCATTAGGATTAGTAGCAACTCCTTGTACTAAAGCATCATCGTTAGCACTTGGTTTATAGTCGGTACGGCTTCTACCTTCTTTTCCAACGATTGCTAAGGTAAAATAGTCAAAAGTTCCAGATGCAACGTCGGGACCGTAAAGCTGTAACGGTCGGTCTGGAAAACTATCCCGAACTTGATTCCAATTCGTAGTTTTACCCTGAGCCGCAGGTTCCCACATTTGTTTTAATTCTCCTGTTTTAAGGCAACTGACAAAATTGTTTTGGGAGCTAACTACGACCGCTAAACCATCAAAGGCGATCGGCAATTCTGTATATTCAATCTTATTTTGCCGACACAACTCCATTTCTTGAGTCTTGATAGGGCGAGAAGCGCCAGTAATATCTGTTTCTCCAGCACAGAACTTTTTAAAACCACCACCAGTACCCGATACCCCTACATTGACTTTTACATCTGGATTGTTCTTTGTAAAAGCTGCTGCCATTGCTTGAGAGATGGGAAATACCGTACTCGAACCATCTACAACCACGCTACCTGATAATTTCTTGGTAGTTGTAGTTCTTTCTACCACATTCAAAGCTTGGGGAAAATCCACAGCCGTATCAGATGTTTGATTATTCGTACAACCAACTAGTCCCAACATTAAACTTATGACACCTACAGATGCCAGTTTAGATTGCTGTAACATTATTTTTTTTCCTAATTTAAAGTTGTTTAGCGAGTGGTAATTGATGACTGGTAAGTTAGGTAAGAAGCAAGAGATAGAATACTAACTTCTGACTTACGACTTACGACTTACCCATTATCTTGCTGCTTGTACTTCTGGTTGCAGTTTTATGTTATTACCAGTATCGGGAATAAGTCTTTGCAAAATTCGGGCGATCGCAGGTAAAAATATCACCATTACCAACACACCAATTCCATTGAAAAGAATCTGCGCGTTAGCCACTTGACGACCGACACCCGCACTACCAGAAAATGAAAGAACGAGTTGTACTAACAAGGGCGCAAAAATAATTCCTAAAATGGCACTCACTAAATTGAATCCGAAATGAAACACTCCCGTGCGTAATGCCGGACGACCGCGCCCGATTGTCGCAATTAACGTATCAGCGCAAGTCCCGACTTCTGCACCTAGCATAATGGCAACTCCCGCCGGTAGGGAAATTAAACCGGAACTTGCTAAGGTAATCACGATCGCTACGGTAGCGGAAGAAGACTGAATAATCACAGTAAACAGTGCGCCAACAGCAGCACCTAAAATCGGATTATTACCCAAGGTTTCCATCAAATCGATGAAGGGTTCGTAGGTGCGGAAAGGTTTCATCGCTTCATCGATCGCTTCTAATCCATAAAACATCAAACCAAATCCTAGCAGTACAATTCCAAGGTTTTTCCAAGTCTTTGTTTTCCCTAAAAATAGTAGCAGCAACCCCGCAAACATCAGCATAGGAACGTATTGTTCGATATCCAAAGAGATAATTTGCGCTCCTACCGCAGTGCCGATATTTGCCCCTAAAACCACGCCCAATGATTGTACAAAAGTCAAGACTCCCGCACTCACCATCGCGATCGTCATGATAATTGTGACGGAGGAAGATTCGAGTAGCGTGGTGGCCACAGCTCCCGTAACTACACCTGCAAAGCGGTTTGTGGTGCATTTACTCAAAAAACCCCTCATTCGTTCCGTACCCATGTCCTCTAGCCCTTCTGAAAGGCGGGTAACGCCATAAATAAACAGCACTAAACCTGCTAACGCACCCATACCCATTGCGAAGAAGTCTATCAACTCTTCTTTTTCCTCGGCTGCGGCTGGTTCTGGTTTAGCAGCAGGAGCCTGAGCTATGACAAATTGAGTTGAGCTATTTTCAGGTCGGAGCGGATTTTGAGCTTGAGCGGTTGTTTCTGCGATCGGAAAGTCACGCGAGCCGTTGAAGGGAGAAGGCGCGATCGCGAGAGCTGCTACTAGCAAGCTGAGACTAAAATACTTAAGTACTCTACTCTTAATGTTTTTGAATCTATACATTTTTCTGATGGTGCAACTATACAACAAAAATATATCGATTGATTTTTTATTGCGTGTATAGAAGCCAACATTAAGTCAAGTTAAAATAAAATTAATAACGGGTTAAATTACAAAGAATTCAATTGATGCTGAGAAAGTCTCAAATTGCGACAAATAAGCTCATATTTTGAGTTAATGAGCATTAAGTAAGCAATTTGCATTTGTGAGAATGAGTCAAGCTTTTATCAGCGTTAATTTTTAAGTATCCTGGTTATCTTTATATTTCGGATTTTGTACAGGTCGGCTCACTATCAAAGCCAAGATAATAATAACTATGCCATTTTCTAGTTCCAGTCAACGCTTGACCAGACCAAACGGTGAGATGAAGACCTTCAAAACTCGCACAAGAACGAAACGATTCTTCTATACCATCGCCATCTAAATCGCCTACCACTTTTAACCCAACTCTACGTAGTTGCTGACTTGAGTTCAAAACACCAATTGTAGGTACGCTCAGATGAGAGCGATTATTCAGTAGCGATAGCCGATAATATTTTCCAGAGACATTGTGTGGTTTTGATATCTCAATACACTGGCGATCGCTCACTGATACAACCGTTCCACTAACTACTTTCTGCGGAACAGATAGAAGTACGAGATTAACTTGACTACCAATATTTAGACTTGTCACGGACGTGATGAGACAGACTAAATTTTCTTTCGCTACAACAATGCCGAGTTCTCGATCCAGCGAACCAGCCACAGCAAATTGCGAGTCGAAAGCAAGCATGAAGCCAGCAACAATTGGAAAAACTTGCCTCATTTTAATCCGTAAATTAAATTAATCTCTTGCTGACTTTTATTTTTATTTTTCAATGAACTCTACCCGCACCGAGATATAATTCTGCTACTTTCGGGTCATTGAGCAACTCATTCCCAGGACCGGAAAAGCGATCGCGTCCCGTATCTAATACATAACCCCGATGTGCCATTGCCAAGGCTCTACGAGCGTTCTGTTCCACTAACACAATCGCCGTTCCACCTTCGTTAATTTGTTGAATCTGTTCAAAGACACTCGATACCAATACGGGAGACAGGGCAGCACTCGGTTCGTCAAGTAATAATAAACTCGGTTCTAGCATCAAAGCTTTACCCATCGCCAGCATTTGACGTTCTCCCCCAGAGAGAGTTCCAGCTTTTTGCCGTCTGCGGGTGGCTAGAACTGGGAAAGTACCATAAATTCTATCTTTTAAAGGAGCTAATGCAGTTTTGCGAATGTACGCTCCCATTTCTAAATTTTCTTCTACGCTCAAAGAGGCGAAGACGTTAGAAATTTGCGGTACATAACACATTCCCATCTGCACGATTTGATTTGACTTCAAACCGCTGATACTCCGATTTTTAAACGTAACTTTGCCTCGATGGGGGCTGAGTAATCCAAAAATCGTTTTAGCTAGAGTAGATTTTCCCGCACCATTCGGACCAATCACAGCTACGATTTCTCCAGGGAAAATCCGAAAATTTACACCCTGGAGAATATCTAGGTCTTTGACGTAACCAGCCCAAACATCTTCAACTTCTAACAGAGGAGCAGAACTGTACATACCTCAAGGTTGGCTCTCAGCAATTAGCATTTAGCTTATCCCAGATTATGACTCAGCAAGTGCGATCGCTACCATTTACATCTGCCCTCTGCTGGCTAAGGAGTTTTCTGCAAGTCTGGTCTTTCTTCTGGGACAATCGCCCCTTCCACAGGACAAACTTGAATGCAGATGCCGCAGTCTATGCATGTCGTAAAGTCGATCCAGTACCATTCTGTTCCCTGAATATTTTTCCCTGGACCTGGATGAATACACGCTACAGGACAGGCATCAACGCAATCCGCAACACCTTCGCAAACTTCAGTAACAATTGTGTGTGACATAGAGCGTTCCCTTAAAATGTTTAAAATGTTTCGATTTGCAGCGCTAATGCTTGTTTTTGTACTCTAACAAAAAATTCCGTTGTCGTTAATTTTTATTACATTCTTACTCATTTAATTTTAACGAGTAACGATTAAGTATTGTCTCTGCGACTGTAACTGGCAGTCTCCAAGATACTTAAACCAACAAAACATACATAGAATCATCTGACTGATATTCTACTCGGCGTAATGTATAATACACTACATTTAGTCCGTGAATCTGGGCATTTTTCGTCTAGTGCAATCTAGTTTTCTCCATCACGCGCCGGGAAGCTAGATGGTGTGTTAATGTCAGCGCTACAATCTTGCCTAATTGCACTTGCTCAAACCCGTACCTCAAACTAGCTTTTGTTGCTTCAGTTGCTAGCCCTTGATTCCAGTATGCCCGATCAAGACGGTATAGGACTTCTACTTCATGGCTATCTGGCAAGCAGTTGAGTCCGCACTGCCCGATTAATTTATTATTGATGCGATCGCAAACTGCCCAAACGCCAAACCCGTGTTGCTGCCAATGGTAGGTAAAATAGTTATAGACTGCTTGAGCTGCTGCCCTTACTTGCTCCAGCGTTACGCTCCCTTTGGGAGAGTAACGGGTAAATTCTGGATCGGCAAAAATTCGAGCATAATCTTCTAAATCTCTCTCAGTAAAACACCTCAGTCGCAGTCAAGCAGTTTCAATTGCAGGCATAACTGTTTATCGCATCTCTACACATCTTGTAATATAAAAAAGCTTCTCCGAAGCGATCTCGCTGTCGTAAACTAAGCTTTGCTTGCTAATCAGGGAGCAGGAAGTAGGGAGCAGGGAGCAGGAAATAGAGAAAAACTTACCTCTCGCCTCACCCCCATCATAAATTTTTCTTTAAAACAGGCAAACTCCTATCGGAAAACAGGGGTTTTATGGCAGGATCTATATAGTAGGCGAACTATGACATTTTGACGACAGGAAGATAAAAATGGCGCTTCAACTTGGCGATACAGTACCTAACTTTACCCAGTCCTCTTCATATGGGGAGATCGATTTTTACGAATGGGCTGGAGATAGCTGGGTAGTGCTTTTCTCTCACCCTGCTGACTATACCCCTGTTTGCACCACAGAATTAGGCGAAGTCTCAAAACTGAAGCCTGAATTTGATAAGCGGAATGTAAAAGTGATTGCTTTGAGCGTTGATGATGCTGAATCTCACAAAGGTTGGATTGGCGATATCAATGAAACTCAATCCACAACGGTTGACTATCCGATTTTGGCAGATCCCGATAAAAAAGTTTCTGATTTGTATGGCATGATCCACCCGAACGCCAACGCTAAAGTTACGGTTCGTTCGGTCTTTGTGATTGACCCCGACAAAAAATTGCGCTTGACTATAACTTACCCACCTAGCACTGGTCGTAACTTTGAAGAAATCTTGCGGGTGATCGATTCTCTGCAATTAACTGATAATTACAGCGTTGCTACTCCAGTGAACTGGAAAGATGGAGATGATGTGATTGTCGTACCTTCTATGTCAACTGAAGAGGCGAAGCAAAAATTTCCCAAAGGAATTCAGGAAGTTAAGCCATATTTACGGGTAACTCCTCAGCCCAATAAATAAATTCGAGAGTTCGAGAATTCCGATTGATGTAGAGACGTTACATGTAACGTCTCTACTAATTTATGTGCGCGGCTTATTGATAGAATGCTACATCTATCGCTTTGGAGAGGGAAAACACCTTGCAAAGCCTACTACGCATATCAAAAATCATCGACACGATGAACGAATGGATCGGACGCTTCACGGCTGGCTTCGTCCTGTTCATGGTACTCGTCGGAGTTTGGAACGTCGTCGGTCGCTACATAGGACGGGCAGTAGGACAAAACTTGAGTTCTAACGCTTTAATTGAAGCTCAATGGTATTTATTCGACCTGGTATTTCTTTTGGGTGCTGCCTACACCCTCAAATATAACGATCACGTCCGAGTAGATATTTTCCATCGTAATTGGTCGCCCAAACTCAGAGCCTTAACCGATCTCTTAGGCACAATATTATTTCTGATTCCTTTTTGCATCATCGTGCTGGTTGTTTCTTGGGACACCATTCTTGTCTCTTGGAGAATTGGCGAAACTTCTCCCGATCCTGGTGGATTACTCCGCTACCCAATCAAAACGATGATTATCGTGAGTTTGGTGTTACTGATTTTTCAAGGGATTTCTGAAGCCATCAAAAACTTAGCAATTATTACCAATCAAATGCAGCAGGAGGAACAGAGTGATAACACTGGAACTGGACTATGAGTGGTTGGGTCCCTTGATGTTTGCAGGGGCGCTGGTACTGCTTTCTTTCGGCTACCCAGTTGCATTTGCTTTAGGTGGAGTCGCAATTTTATTTGGCTTGCTAGGCATTAGTTTGGGTGTATTCGACCCGATTTTTCTTACAGCCATGCCCCAGCGGATTTTTGGCATCATGGCTAACTATACGCTGCTGGCAATCCCCTATTTCATCTTTCTGGGTTCGATGCTGGAAAAGTCCGGTATCGCTGAGAATCTGCTGGAAACAATGGGAATTCTCTTGGGGCGATTGCGTGGAGGTTTAGCTTTAGCAGTCGTAGCTGTTGGGGCGCTGCTAGCGGCAACAACGGGTGTCGTCGCTGCAACTGTGGTAGCAATGGGTCTAATTTCCCTCCCAATCATGCTGCGGTACGGTTACGATAAACGATTAGCTACTGGCGTGATTGCTGCTTCTGGGACGTTAGGACAGATTATTCCTCCTAGCGTAGTGTTAGTCGTATTAGGCGATCAGTTGGGCGTTTCCGTTGGAGATCTATTCATCGGTTCCGTCATTCCTGGTTTGATGATGGCAGGAGCATTTGCCATACACGTTGTAGTTGTAGCGTTTCTCAAGCCAGAAGTAGCCCCAGCTTTACCGGAAGATGTCAGGGCAGCAGCAGGAAAAAATTTGGGTAAACGAGTTGTGCAGGTGATGATTCCGCCCTTGCTGTTGATTTTATTAGTGTTGGGCAGTATCTTCTTTGGCATTGCCACACCCACAGAAGCAGGTGCAGTAGGATGCTTGGGCGCAGTTGTACTAGCCGGATTTAATCGTCGGTTAAGTTGGCGATCGCTTTGGCAAGTTTGCGATGTTACCCTGCGAATTACCAGCATGGTAATTTTCATTTTGATTGGCTCGACCGCTTTTAGTTTGGTATTTCGCGGCTTGAATGGCGATCGCTTCATGTTTGACGTTCTTACTAATCTACCTGGCGGCGAAGTTGGCTTTTTGTTCGTCAGTATGCTGGTGGTGTTTATCCTCGGCTTTTTTATCGATTTCTTCGAGATTGCCTTTATAGTCGTGCCTCTATTTGTCCCCGTAGCGCAGAAATTGGGCTTGAATCTCGTTTGGTATGGTGTGGTATTGGGAGCTAACTTACAAACATCTTTTCTGACTCCGCCTTTCGGCTTTGCTCTGTTCTATCTACGGGGTGTTGCTCCTCGCGAAGTCACCACCGGAGATATTTATCGCGGTGTGGTTCCGTTTATCCTCCTGCAACTGCTCGTTTTATTGGCGATTATCGTCTTTCCTGGAATTGTTAGTTTTCTTCCCTCACTGATTCGCTGAACTCTTATCTATCTGAAAGTCCCTGTGGCTAAGAATTCTATTCACTGAGGCTGAGTCTGAGGCGATCGCATTTATTTCAAACAAGTTTAATTCAACCAAAATTGCAATAACTCCACCACAGTCGCAGGATAATTAAGATAGAAACACTATTTTCATTTGAGTTTTTACAGCCAATGGATAAAAATCTAGCAGCTGTCTATCTGCTAATCTTGTTAGTCCTGCTGGGCGGAACGGCACTTGCTATCTTTCGCCAAGTCTTTAAAACGCGCCGCGTTGAAGGTACTCTGGCACAACTGCAAAAAAAATTGTCTCAAGCTCAAGGCACAGCCGAAGAATATTACGAGTTGGGTGGAATTTATTTAGATAAAAAACTTTACACCCAGGCGATCGCCAATTTTCAAAAAGCGCTCAAAGCAGTAGAGCAAGAAGAGCAAAACCCAGAAAATCTAGCTCTCATCTACAACGGCTTGGGTTATGCTTATTTTGCTCAAGACCAATACGACTTGGCAATTCGCAACTACAAAGAAGCCTTGAGATTATATCCAAGCTATACTACAGCGCTCAACAACGTCGGTCACGCCTACGAACGAAAGAACTTGACTACTCAAGCACTACAAGCTTACGAGCAAGTATTAGAGTCAGAGCCAAAAAACAGCACGGCAAAACGACGGGCTGAGTCTCTTCGCAAGCGGGTTGCGTAGCGAGAAGTAGGGTGCGTTCAATAACGCACCCTACTACGCTTTCTAAGCCCCAGTCCCTCAGATTAAGCTTCTTTGTTGAAAAAGCCTTGAATTTGTCTGATTGCAGCAGGAGCAATGTTAAATAGCGCCCAGCTAGCAGCAGCGATTACTGGTAGCAGAACAAAAGCAACGCGCAGATCGATGTCCATATGTCTTCCTCTCTTAAATAGAGTTTAAAGATTTTTGAAATTTTCTCATCTTTAATTGTTAGCCGAAAACGACAAATTGACTAGTCCTTTTTAGTAGGGTGCGTTCAATAACGTACCCTACACAAAACTCTCTTATTCTCCCTGCTCCCGATAAAATCCTAGATCGGTTCCCTTCCCTGCATGGACGAGGGCGAGTTTTTCGTAGCGACGAGCGTGTTCGATCAATTCTGCGGCTTCGGTTTGGGAGACTTCCCGTAAAACTTTGGCAGGTACTCCGACAACAAGCGATCGCGGTGGTACATCTTTACTCACAACTGCTCCCGCTCCCACAATGCTTCCCGCTCCGACTCTAACACCATCTAAAATTACTGCGCCAATACCGATTAAACTGCCCCGCTCGACGTAAGCTGAATGCACGACCGCCCGATGTCCTACCGTAACATAATCTTCCAAAACAGTCGGTTTCCCAGGATCGCCGTGTAAGATAGCGCCATCTTGAATATTAGTACATTCACCAATTTCAATCCTTTCGACATCGCCGCGCACCACGGCTCCGTACCAAATACTCGCACCTTTTGCCAGCTTGACAGCGCCCATGACGACAGCATTAGCTGCAACAAAGGCAGCCGGGGAAAGATCGGGAATTGACCAGTAGGATTGGGCAGACACGATAGAATGTTCTATATGATGATTAAGAATCATCGTTTAGCTTAAAACCTTAAGATTCCAAATCTATAATGGTGTAGCTATTCTATACAAAAAATCGCAATGTGATAGTCTTTAGGAGGCGGTGGTGGGTCTAAAAAGCTCTAGTTGGTCGCAAAAACAGAATCGAACCAACGGCAGTGGTAGACAAGTCAGTATTCTGGTTTACGCCTCATGATCAATCCAGGCTTGCAGTACCCAATATTTGGTCCAGAAATTCCGTGTCCCCACTGTCGCCAACCGATCCCGGCGCTAACGTTGACGGATACTTATTTATGTCCGCGTCATGGGGCTTTTGAAGCCGATCCTAAAACTGGTGAATTAATTCATCTCCAGTCGGGTCGTCACTGGCGGCGTTGGAATAACGAGTGGTACAGACAACATACCCACCCAGACGGTATTAGGTTTGAAATTCACGAAGCTTTGGATAGACTTTATACACAGGGTTATCGCGCCACGCGGGTGATTATCGCTCGCCGCTATCAAGACTTAATTAGCGGTTACTTGGAGCGCAGTACCCCCTGGAAAGGGCAGTCCGACCAAACCAAACCCAGACTTTACGGCTTACCCGTAGAATTTAGCCCCGATCCTGTAGATGAACCCTGCTGGGAAGTCATTAATTTCGATCTAGAGAAAGAACCAGGAGTCCCCGTTCGCTATCCCTACTTTCGGTTATTTGAGTAATGGTCGTTGGTCATTGGTCATTAGTCATTTGTGAGCCAGCAAAAAACTAATGACAGATGACAAATGACAAATGACAAAAATTATGCACCACGCCTCAATTCGGACTGCAAATATTCACAAAGCGATCGCCTTTTACGAGCAGTTAGGATTCACTGTGTGCGATCGCTTTACCACGGGCTACACTCTGGCTTGCTGGATGGAAGGATTAGGAGGGCGGATCGAATTAATTCAAATTCCCCAGCCGCGTCCCGCCCCAGATGCGTTTGGTGACGAGCATTACGTGGGTTATTACCATCTATCGTTCGATTTGACCGAGACTGCTATCGATTTACCAAGTTGGTTAACTTCTGTAAAGGATCGATTTGCCCAAGCTGCTGAAACACAACCAGAACAATATCAACCCTTAAAAGTTTTGTTAGAACCCACGCAACAACAAATCGGCGATCGCGTTTATGAAGTCGCATTTATCGCCGATACTGATGGCTTACCCTTAGAATTTATTCGGACTTTACCTAAACTGTAATCGGTCTAAACCTTAAGCTAGCGCCGGAGTAGGAACGTTAGTTACAGTGCTGCGTTTGTGGTCTGGATCGTAGAAGGGAAGAGATTTAATGCTGACGGGGATGGTTTGCCCGTGAATTTCCACAGTCATTTTGGAGGAGAGAGAAGTTGTTGCTTGGGCATAGTTGGACGATACACAGGCGATCGCAATGTAATTTTGACCTGCGGGCGACCAACAGCCGCTCGTTACCTGACCGATTGTTTGTTCTCCTACGCGGACTGGGAACTTCGTTCGCCAAGGAGTCCGTAAATCTTGTAGAAATAAAGATTGTTCGCCGTAAGTTTGATGGAGAAATTGGCGATCTAACTCCAATCCTACCAACTGTCGCTGTACCCCTTGTTCCTTTTCCTTCAGCAGTGCTTCCCGACCGATAAAACTTGCCTTGCTAAAGTCTACAGTCCAAGCCAAGCTGACTTCTAGGGGAGACACTTTTTCTGCGTCGGTTTGAGCTTGACGAGAGGGAATGTAATCGTATTCGTACCAAATTAAACCAGCTTCAATCCTTGCCAAGTCCAGTGCATAGAAACCAGCAGGCTGAATACCTTCCGAGCCACCTGCTTCCATCAAAATATCCCACAGGGCGATCGCATCTTTCGCTTCTGACCAGACTTCGTAACCGAGATCGCCTGTATAGCCCGTACGAGAAATGACTACGGGGATATCGCGCACTTTTGTCTCGACGAAATTAAAATACTTTAGCCCATCTAAGTTAGTAGCAGCAACTTGATTCAAGATAGTGCGGGATTTTGGACCTTGTAAGGGTAAGGTGTTAGTCGTCAGGGTTTTATCTTGAATCTCAACTTGCAAGCCTGTAGCATTTGCCTGCACCCAATCCAAAGTGGGTGTATTGGTCGTCAACTGAAACGTAGTTTCATCAAAACGATAAACTGTGCCATCGTCGAGCAACTTACCCTCAGCATCGCACAGAGCTGTATACATGACTTGCCCGATTTTGCACTTATTAATATTGCGCGTAATCAAGCGATCTAGTAACAAAGCTGCATCTGCGCCGCGAATGAGATAGACGTACAGCGGAAAGAAATCAAATAAAGCAGCCGTATTACGAATTGCCAAATATTCAGGCATGACCGAGAAGTTGTAAGTATCTGCCATGATGTAACCTTCCCAGGACTGCCATTTCCGAGATTTACACAATGCTGCGACTCTAGGATATACGGGTGTTGGTTTTAACATAATTTAGTGAGTATTGAGTAGTGAGTTGTAGGGGCGTTTACCAAGAAGCTTTGTTACTAATAGAGATTTCGGGTAAACCCGCCCCAACAGGATTAGCAAGAGGCAAGAGGCGAGAGTAAGTTAATTCCGACTCCCCCATACGGGCGCGAGCGAGAAAGCGCCCCTACCGACTCCCGATCGCTTCTTTTACGGGTTGCATGAAATTGGGCGATTCGCTGAGCATGGTTCCTAGCCGTTTGATTTTTTCGACGAGGGCAACAGTGCGATCGAAGGTGACTAGGGGATTGATCAGGGTAAATTTTAGATATGCCTTGCCTTGGATTTCGGTCTGACCGATGACGGCTTTACCTGTCTGTAATAAGGCTTGTTTGATGCCCAAATTTACAGCATTGGTGGAGCGATATCGAAAGACAACAGTACTCATTGCAGGGCTAACTGCTAGTTCTAGCTGCGGATCTTGCTCGATGTGTGCTGCAATTTGCTGGGTGATTTCAATACCTCGATCGACAACGCCAGCAAAGAATTCTCGTCCAAGAGAGCGAAAGGCAATATATGGTTTGACTGCATCAAACCGACGAGTAGTCTGAATTGATTTTGTCACTAAATCGGGAATACCTTCGTCTTCGTTATGTTCTGGATTTAGGTAAGCAACATTCAGCCGCATTAATTCAAAGCGAGATTTATCTTTGAGTAAGAACAGACTACAGGGAATCGGTTGATAGAATAGTTTGTGAAAATCGATCGTGATGGAATCTGCTTGGTGAATGCCAGCTAACTTCTGGCGATGCCGATCGCTGAGCATTAATGCTCCACCATAAGCAGCATCGACGTGCAACCAGGTGTTGTGTTCGCGGGCGATCGCAGTCATTTCGGCGATCGGGTCGATGCTACCGAAATCTGTCGTCCCAGCTGTTGCGACGATGCAAATTGGAATCAAATCTTGACGATCGATATCTTCCAAGCACTGCACTAAATGTTGCGAGCAGAGGCGATAGTTCTTGTCAACTTTGACGCGCACGACTGCATCCATACCCAAGCCTAAAATTGCTGCCGATTGTTGGATGCTAAAGTGTGCTACCTCCGAACAAAGAATCCGAAATCGTCCTGCTAAGTTTGGCAATCCGTGCAGTTGACTCTGAAATCCACGCTGCTGTAGAGCGTAATCCCGCGCTAGCATCAACGCCATAAAATTTGACTGAGTACCGCCACTAGTAAGCGTACCGTCAGAGTTGGTATCGTAACCATACAACTGACACATAAAGTCAATCAAATTCTGCTCTAGCAGCGTTGCTGCACCACTTTGATCCCAAGAGTCCATCGACTGATTAAATGCCGAGATCAGCATTTCTGCTGCTAGAGAGGGAATTAGAACTGGGCAGTGCAAGTGAGCCACGCAATCGGGATGATGCACGGCGATCGAATGGCTGAAGATCGCCTCTACAGCTTCTTGTAAAACTTGCTGAGTCGGGATTCCTTGCTCTGGCAGAATCTTTTGAGTGAGAAACTCGCTGAGAGTTGCGGGAGATAAGCCACTGAAGACTCGTTCCTGCTGGCTCAGACAGTCCTGAATTAACTTCTGAGTTTGCTGTACAGTCTGAGCGTATTGGGCTAAGCTTTCAGGATTGTGGTTGAGAAAATGCTGTAAGTCCATTTTTGATTAGATGTTCTCCTGGGCAACAGCTGCAACTGCATCTCGGAAAATTTGACAGACATCATCAATCTGTGGTGCTTCGATAATCAGAGGTGGTAGAAAGCGCACGACGCTGGAATTGCGACCACCTAGTTCGATAATTAAACCGCGATCGAGACACTCAGCTTGAAGTTGGCGACCCAGGTGTCTGACTTGTGCGGATAGTTCTACTCCCACCATTAGCCCCCGTCCCCGCACGTCGGCAATCAAGTGGGAAAATTCGGCTTGGATTTGCCATAACTGCATCTGAAAATGCATCCCCATTTGCTCAACATAGCTAGCGAGTTGATTTTCACGGATGTAGCGAATGGTGGCGAGTCCAGTCGCCATTGCAAGTTGATTTCCTCGAAAAGTGCCTGCGTGTGCGCCTGGTTGCCAAACATCTAATTCATCTTTGTAAAGAATGACTGCTAGCGGTAAACTACCCCCAACTGCCTTGGATAAAACGATGACATCAGGTATGATTCCAGAACGTTCAAAGGCGTAGAGCGTCCCTGTTCTACCTAGACCAGTTTGAACTTCATCCGCAATTAAGGGAATGTTTCGTTCTCGCGTAATTCTGCGTACCTCGCGCACCCAAGCGTCCGGTGCTGGAATTACACCCCCTTCACCTTGAACGATTTCCATGACTAAACCAGCTAGGGGGAGAATGCCACCCTCTGGATCGCCCAAGGTTGTCTCTAGGTATTGGCTACACTGTTGAGAATCTTGCTCGCAGTCGCCCGTACCGATAGGATAGCGATGATGATAGGGGTAGGGGAAGAAATGAACATCTGGCATTAACCCTGGAACTTGCATTTTGGGACCTAAACTTCCCATCAGTGCCAAAGAACCGTGAGTCATGCCGTGGTAGCCACCGCGAAAAGCACCAACTGCCCGTCTACCTGTTGCCGTCTTGACTAACTTGAGTGCAGCTTCAACGGCATCGGAACCAGAAGGACCGCAGAATTGAATTTTGGCATTTTTGCTAAATTCTGCTGGCAAGGACTCGAATAACTCGGAAACAAACTCATCCTTAATTGGCGTGATCAGATCCAATGTCTGCATGGGCAGATCGTTATTGAGTGCGTCGTAAATTGCTTGCTTGACGGCTGGGTGGTTGTGTCCTAGAGGTAATGCACCCGCGCAAGCTAAGCAGTCGATGTATGTTTTGCCATCTACGTCTTTAACGTAAATGCCCTTAGCTTCTGATAGTGCTAAACCCAAGTTTCGAGCGTATGTTCGCGCATTTGATTCGCGGCGAGCTTGCCTTTCTAAAATGGGGGTCGAGCGCTTGATAATAGTTACCATGAATAGTCCTGAGTAATTTGTGAATGAGTTAAGTCAAGAGAAATAACATAGCTTGCAGCACAGCACTAGCCTGAGATAGCTGAGGTGCAAGAACTATACCAGAGCTAAAAAAGTGGCTTGAGCGTTTTTAACTTTACTGAGTTGAGTAAAAGCAACTATTTTTACAGCTTTTAGCTGTAAAAAATAAATTTTTTCGCCATACTTTTTACCTATGTTTGACAAAACCTCGAACTGAAGGTGACTCATGCACTGCTATCAACATAGGTTGAACTCAGATGAAAAGCTATGCATATAGCCTTCTAAAATTACTGAATATGTATCGATAAGAGATGAAGGACAGCAGATAGTTTTGACATAGATTAATGAGGTTTTGACTCAATACATAATGTAGATACTCAAGTAACCAAGAGTCACTTTTTTAGATCTATTTATGTTGTTTGAGTTAGCTGAGTTTAGAAATCCTTATAGCAAAGATTTAAACTCGTTATGATTCGATAATTTCATTATTTCTTAAGATTGTCAACTAGTATTTTCTGGCAGACATAAAATTGATTAATGTTATTTTTTATACTTCCATTTTTAACCGTAAAATTACTGAGATACAGCTCGTACAAGACAACAAAGTATAAAATCATATAGATTTGGGCAGTTTGTTTTCCATAAAATACAAGTAGAATTGAAAAGTATCTGTTAAATTATTAAATACTATGCAGCAATTGTATCTATCTATTCAGCACAAGGCTAATGCATGTAATCTGTGTTCGAGAATGCTGCAAAGTATCAGGCTTGCGGACGCATTTATAACAGGAGATTAAAGCTTTCTATCTATTATTTAAACAAATTTATTGTGGTAATTTTTAAGATTATTATTCAGGATAAAGCTAGTATAACTCACCTAGATTAAGTTTTGTATTTTTTAAACCAGTTTTTAGCGTTTTAACTACTTAAAAATTATTGCGTATAACTACAGAGAATGACTAGAGTAAATTGTAAAGTAACGGTGAAAATTGTATTTGAATTATTTTAAGAATATATGAATTATGGGGCGAATATTGAATTGCGAATTGATTCATGATTGTGGGCGATCTCGTCAGTATTACGCAGACTACGTACACAACTAGATGAGTTGATGAATATCTAAGATTCTCAACTCACTTATTTGAGTCTTGGGCGAATGGAGATTGAATAAGTGAGTGTTGGATGAAAGGCGATCGTAGAGAGAGCGAGATAAAAAAAATTAAACAAAAGTCGATGCCTAAGTAAATAAATGCTAATCCCCAAGTCGCGATCGGCGGACTACAGTAGAGTCAATAAGACTACTGAACTTAGCAACCACTGACTGTCAATCGAAACAATTCATGCGAATTTTTACTTATTTACGCCGTCATCGGCTATTTGTGATTCCATTCACTCTTTGTCTGAGTGGAGTGCTGTTCTTGGCTAATGGGGTAACGCTGAGTTTTCCGGCTGCTGCTGACTCTCAGCGTCCTGCTGCTACAGTACCGCGATCGCCTTTATCTGTCACGGAAGATGTCCGTAAAACAACACTGGAAAACGGTTTAACGGTTTTGACTAAAGAAGTCCATACTGCACCAGTCGTGAGCGTCCAGGTATGGTACAAAGTCGGCTCGCGCAATGAAGCTCCAGGGGTAAACGGTATCGCGCATCAATTGGAGCATATGCTGTTTAAAGGTACGACAACCCGTCCAATTCAATTTGGTCGCCTGTTTAGTGCTTTGGGCAGCGAGTCCAATGCTTTTACTAGCTTCGACCAAACAGCATATTTTGGCACGGTAGAACGAAATAAATTGAAGGCGCTGCTGGAACTTGAAGCAGACCGAATGCAGAATGCGCTAATTAATGACGAGCAACTAGCAAGTGAAAAGCGAGTTGTCATCTCTGAGCTACAGGGTTATGAGAATAGTCCTACTTATCGCCTCGATCGCGCCGTGAGGCGTGCGGCGTTTCCTAACTCTCCATATGGTTTGCCTGTAGGTGGTACGAAAGCTGACGTGGAAAAGTTTACTGCGGAAAAAGTCAGAGATTATTACAACAGGTTTTACAGCCCCGACAACGCTACATTGATTGTAGTAGGAGATTTTGACACTGCACCAACGTTAAAAGCGGTAAAAGAGGTTTTTGGCAAAGTACCGGATAGAGTGAAGGGAACGGGAGACCGTACGGGCGGGTTTCTAAACCCGCCCGTACAGGAGTCGGGAGTTGTAGAGGCGCACAGCCGTGCGCCCCTACAGGAGTCGGTTGCTCGTCCTAACAATAAGCCGATCGTTCTCAAGGAACCAGGGGCGGCGGCGACGTTGCAAGTCGTGTATTCCTTGCCGGATGCGAATCACCCCGATGTCCCCGCACTGGATGCAATGGATTATATCTTGACAGAAGGGCGGAGTTCTCGATTGTATCAAGTTTTGGTGGAATCGGGTTTAGCGAGTGCGGCAGGCGGTGGCACGGCGAACATGATGGTAGGAGGTTGGTACGAACTTTCGGCGACAGCAGCTCCAGGGCAACAGTTAGACAAAATTGCTACGGTACAAGAACAGGCGATCGCGGATTTGCGGAATAAAGGAGTCACGCCCGAAGAACTCGACCGCGCCAAAGCTCAACTCAAAGCAACGATAATTCTGAGCAATCGCGATATCAGTTCCCAAGCAACACAACTGGGTTATAGCCAAACTACGGCTGGCGATTATCGCTATATCGATCGCTACCTAGCCGCTTTGGAGAAGGTTACGACTGATGATGTGAAGCAGGTAGCAAATACTTACTTAGCTACCGAGAAACGCACCGTTGGCAAGTTTGAACCTACCCAAATCGCCGGACAACCTGGTGGTGCTGGGGCGGGAACTGGTCAAACTGCGGAAAGCTTTAACTTAGGTTCCCCTGTCGATCCGGCAGAAGTGGCTAAATACTTACCACCAGTAGATGTTGCGGCTACACCGAAAGCGCGGCGGCTACCAGAAGAATTTACTTTAGATAATGGCTTGCAGGTGTTGCTTCTACCCGACTCTAGCACCCCAACTGTAACCTTGAGCGGTCATATCAAGGCAGGGACGGAATTCGATCCAAATCAGTCGAGTGGTTTGGCAAGCATGACCGCAGACAACCTAATGAATGGGACGAAGAGTAAGGATGCTTTGCAACTTGCCAAGACGCTAGAAGATAGAGGGGCGAGTCTGGGTTTTTCTGCGAATCGTGAAGGAGTAGAAATTGGCGGTTATAGCTTAAAAACAGATCTACCTATAGTGATTCAAACGATGGCAGATGTGGTGCAAAATGCCACATTCCCCGATCGCGAATTAGAGCTATCGCGCCAACGCTCCCTGACTCAACTCAAGCTAGACTTGGATAATCCCGCACGGGTGGCGCAACGGAAGTTTCAACAGACAATTTATCCCGCGAATCATCCTTTCCATACCTTCCCGACTAAGGAAAGTTTACAGAGTATTGACCGTCAGCAAGTGGTGGAATTTTATCAAACTCATTACCGTCCCGACCAAACTATCTTGACTTTATTAGGAGACTTCGATCCAAAAGCGGTGCGATCGCTGTTGACGCAACAATTAGCCAAGTGGCAAGGAACGGGTAAACCGCCAACGATCGCCTATCCAGCCGTATCTCTACCAGCGAAGGTCAAGCAGTTTAACCCGATTATGCCAGGGAAAACGCAATCGATTACGATTTTGGGATATCGGGGAATTGACCGCAAAGACCCGCGCTACTATACCTCTTTGGTATTGAATCAAATTTTGGGTGGCGATACGCTTTCTAGTCGCTTAGGCACGGAAATTCGCGATCGCCAAGGGTTGACATATGGTATTTACAGTGCATTTCAAGCTGGCAGACACGCCGGACCATTCGCAATTAGAATGCAAACCGACCCAACTGATGCTCAAAAAGCGATCGCCAGCGCCCGCAAATTGTTGCAACAAATTCAAACTCAAGGCGTAAAAGCAGAGGAAGTAGAGGCAGCTAAGCGCTCTCTTACCAGTAGTTATACTGTTTCCCTTGCTAGTCCTGACACTCTTGCTAGTACGATCTTAATGAATGCTGTTTTCGGGCTGGGTGAAGCAGAATTACGCGACTTCCCACAAAAAATTCAAGCTGTCACTTTAGAAAAAGTCAATCTGGCAGCAAAAGAATTGTTGCAACCAGATAAGCTGGCGATCGTTACCGCTGGTCCTGGTAGTGCTACAGCACAAGGGAAGTGAGGAGTGAGGGGACAAGGGGGACAAGGGGGACAAGGGGGCCAAGGGGGACAAGGGGGCCAAGGGATAAACTGCTGCGCTTTGCCAAATTCCGAATTCCGAATTTTCCTAACTCCTCACTCCTCGCTCCTCACCCTTCTTGACTCCCGACTCCCGCCCTTAACGAGTTAGACGTTTACCATCACAGAGAGATTTTATGATGCGCTATTTTAAAAAATTCTTTCTTGTGGCGGGGCTGATCCTCTGTACTGTAGTTGCTATGCCAAATTTAGCTCAAGCGGCGACGAGTACAGCCCCATCTGTAGATTTGTTGCGTCAGCCAGCGACAGAAATTTCCGTCAGCTTGGGGACTGCTAGTAACGAGCTGAAGTTTGTGCCAGATTCTTTAGAATTATCTGCCTTTAAACGTTACAAACTCGTACTGACCAATCCCAGTCCGCAGAAACACTATTTCACGGCAAAAGATTTTGCTGATGGTATTTGGACGCAAAAAGTAGAAGCTGGCAATGTAGAGATTAAAGGGGCGATCCATGAATTAGAACTCAAACCAGGAGCAAAGGCAGAATGGGTATTTGTACCTTTGAAATCGGGTAAATACGCTTTGCGCTGTCCGATTCCCGGACATACAGAAGCAGGAATGAAGGGGAATATCGCGATCGCCGCATAAGTAAAACCACAATCGGCTCAAAGTGAAGGACTGTAAATTAAAATAGAGAAGGTGTTTGAATCGTTAGCCTGGATAACAAATTCAGATAACAAATTTATAGACAAGCGCGATCGCATCAGACCTAGATCGGTTTTTTCCACAGTCACCCCATCTGTTCCCATAAAACTCCATGAATATTCTCAGTAATCTTCTCCCTCAACAACCAGCTCAATCTCAGCGCCAAAAAAAGCAACGGCGGGGTGTTGAAATCAAATCTCCCCGTGAAATCGAAATCATGCGGCAGTCAGCTAAGATTGTGGCAACGGTATTAAAAGAGATTTCTGAGATGGTGCAGCCTGGGATGACGACTGCCGATCTCGATGCCTATGCTGAAAAGCGCATCCGCGAAATGGATGCAACTCCTAGCTTTAAGGGTTATCACGGTTTTCCTGCTTCTATTTGTGCCAGCGTTAACAATGAAGTCGTACATGGAATTCCCAATCCAAAAAAAGTTTTGAAGACGGGGGATGTCTTAAAAGTCGATACAGGCGCTTTCCATCAAGGTTTCCACGGCGATTCCTGCATTACGATCGCCATTGGTGAAGTTAGTCCGACAGCAACTAAATTGATCCGCATTGCCGAAGAATCTCTGTATAAAGGGATCGAGCAAGTTAAGGCTGGAAATTATCTGATGGATATTGCAGGGGCGATCCAAGACCACGTAGAGGCAAATGGTTTTACAATCGTCGAAGACTTTACCGGACATGGTGTTGGTCGTAACTTACACGAAGAACCCTCGGTTTTCAACTTTCGTACTCGGGAAATGCCTAACGTTAAACTCCGTGCTGGAATGACGCTAGCAATTGAGCCAATTTTGAATGCCGGATCGAGATTTACGCGCATTCTTGCCGATCGCTGGACGGCTGTAACGGTAGATAATGCTCTTTCTGCTCAGTTCGAGCATACTGTGTTAGTCACAGAAAGCGGTTACGAAATCCTCACCGATCGCTCTTTGGTGTAATTTCAGATGAGGCAGTATGGCTGCTGTATGATGGGCATCTTGCCTGTCCTGTTAGATTAAATAACGTATCATCGTAGGGGCGCACAGCTGTGCGCCCCTACAATCTGTGCGATCGCGAAATTTTAAATTGTATGATCTCGGACAAGCACCTTATCCGTAACTTTTACAGAATTGGTTTAATAGTCATAGCGATTTTATTCGTACTTGTCTACCATCCCTCAGCTTTAGCAGCTAGAGCCAAGCACTATACAGAATTAGAATTTCCCCCCCTCAAACAAGTACAAATCCCCAAATACGATCGCTACGAAATGCCGAATGGTATGGTGGTGTATTTGATGCCGGATCGAGATTTACCTTTAGTGGGAGGAACGGCAATAATTCGGACGGGCGATCGCTGGGAACCAGCAGATAAAGTAGGATTGGCAAATTTAACTGGAGTTTTATTACGAACTGGCGGAACGCAAAAACATTCCGCAGATGAGTTAAATCAGTTATTGGAACAACGAGCAGCAGCGGTAGAAGTTGGAATTAATGATGCTTCTGGTTCTGCTAGTTTTAGCGCCTTGAGCGAAGACTTGGAAATGGTGTTTGGGCTATTTGCAGAAATTTTACAACAACCAATATTTGCCCAAGAAAAGCTAGATTTGGCAAAAACTCAAGTTAGAGGTGGAATCGCCCGTCGGAATGACGATCCGAATGGAATTGTCGGGCGGGAGTTTCAAAAGTTAGTTTATGGCAGTGATAGCCCTTATGCGCGAACGGTGGAATATGCAACTTTAGATAATATTTCCCGTCAAGATTTAGTTAATTTTTACCGTCAATATTTTCATCCTAATAATCTGATTTTGGGCATTGTCGGAGATTTCGACTCGCAGAACATGCGATCGCTGATTCAAAAATATTTCGGCAATTGGAAATCTCAACCAAATCTGTCCCAACCCCAAGTTCCAAAAGCCCCTCAGTCTAAGTTGGGCGGATTATATTTTGTCGATCGCCCCCAATTAACTCAAAGCTACGTCCAAGTCGGGCATTTAGGCGGACGGTTTAATAGTCCCGATTATCCAGCTTTAGACGTGATGAATCAAGTTTTAAACGGATTTGGCGGACGGTTATTTAACTCCGTGCGATCGCGTCAGGGTTTGGCTTATTCTGTCTATGGTGTCTGGAGTCCCCGCTTTGATTATCCTGGGTTGTTTGTAGCGGGGGGACAAACTCGTTCGGCTGCGACTGTCCCTTTTTTGCGTGCGATTCGTACCGAAATTGAAAAAATCCAAACTGACATAGTTCAACCAGATGAGTTGCAACGCGCTAAAGAGTCGGTATTGAATTCGTTTGTCTTCAATTTTGAACAACCCAGCCAAACTCTGTCTCGCTTGATGCGATACGAATATTTCGGTTATCCAGCTGATTTCTTGTTTCGCTACCAACGCGGCGTACAAGCCACGACTGCGGTTGATGTCCAACGAGTTGCCAAAAAATACCTCCAGCCAGAAAAACTCGTCACTTTAGTTGTTGGAAATGGTACTGCAATTCAACCACCACTGAGCGCGATCGCTTCAGAAGTCATTCCGATTGATATTACGATTCCCGATGCTAAGTCAGGGTAGAGGTGGGGACAAGGGAGACAATTCAATTCACAATTATTCCTGATTCCTGTACGGGCAGGTTTTGGATGTAGATTTATGGCTCTAGGCGTGAATCTTTTGCTAAACCCGCCCCTACGGTTTCTGATAACTGATAACTGACAACTGATGGCTGTTTGCGTCCAGACAGATCGCGTAGCAGTCCCATGATGGCGGGAACTACTGTGGGAGTGAGGATGGTTGAGAAAGCTAAGCCACCAGTAAGGACGATGCCCAAACCTTGATATAATTCAGCTCCTTGTCCTGGGACGACTGCTAAAGGTAACATTCCTAGTACGCTCGTGCCAGCTGACATGAAAATAGCCCGGAGGCGATCGCGTGTTGCATTGTAAAGAGACTTATCGTAGTCTTCGCCTTCCGCTTGGAGTTGTAAAGCGCGGTCTACTAAGAGGATCGCGTTGTTTACCACTACCCCAGTCAAAATGATAAATCCCAGCGCCGTAATCATATCCAAGGGAATAATAAGACCGGGAATTCGGTTGGCGATCGCCAGACTCAATAACCCGCCACTCATACCCATCGGTACTGTTGCCATAATGACAACTGGGTAGAGAAAAGAGCGATACAGCGCTACCAATAGCAAGTAAATAATTAAGACGGACAGGATAAAGGCAGAGGATAATTGAGACAAGGTTTCAGCCAAGCGATCGGCAGATCCAGATAAATCTAAGCGATATCCGGCGGGAAGATTTGCCCTAAGTGGAGCTAAAACTTGAGTTTCTGTTTGGTTGACTAATGTTCCTAAAGGTGCTGTAGCTTCGAGGGAAGTTGTCAGGGTAATCGATCGCTCTAGGTTGACGTGGTTAATGACATCGGGTCCGGTTGTCTCCCGCACCTCGGCGACATCTGCTAGCTGTACTTGCTGTCCGCGACTGGTATACAAAGGCAGTTGGCGCAATTGTTCTGGAGTTTCGACAAAAAGATTTTGCAACTCCACCGAAACATCCAATTCTTCTTTACCATCGATAAAATCAGAAGCGATTCGACCACCTAACGCCGCTTCCACCATTGCCCCTACTTCTGCTTCCGACAACCCAACTTCAGCTAAACGTTCGCGGTTAGGGATTACTTGAAGTTCCCCTGCACCAAATACATAATCAGACCGGACGTTACGCACGCCTGGAAATGCCCGCAGTTGTTCGGTTATCTGCGTTTCCAACTGGCTCAACTGCTGCAAATCTGCACCCACAATCTGAATTTCAAACTCCTTACCTGGGTCTTGGAAGATCGATAAGCGCGTGGGAATCAGAAAGCGATAGCCAGGAAAGTTATTACTCTGCTGTCGCATTCGATCGACCATATTCGCAAGTCCGTTGGTAGTGGCAAATTCGGGTTTAAGAATTGCCGCAATTCCTCGCCTACCAGGACGTTCGATAAACATGACGCGATCGACTTCTGGTTGTTGGCTCAAGAAATCTCTCGCGGGTTGAGATAGACGAATAGCTTCGGGAATGCTGGTTCCTGGTAATGGTTCTGCCACCCAAAAAACTAAGTTGCGATTGCCTTCAGGCAGATAATCGGCAGGGGGTAGTAAAAAAATACTTGTAAATAGCAGAATGACGGGAATAGAGACAAGAATTAGCCTACGTCCAACGCGACCTGCACCCAACGACCAAAGTACGGTAGATGCTAGAAATGATTCTAATTTACTTTGAAATAAGCGAAAGACAGCAGAAGTACGAAAAACAGCTTGCTCTATTTTTTGGAGGATGGTTGACGGAAGATGGTTGTTGGTTGTTGGTTGTTGGTTGTTGGCAATTATTCTCCCTTGTCCCCCTTGTCCCCCTTGTCCCCGACTCCCGCCTCCCAGCATTTGCATTGCTTCGTGCTGTTTGAGAAACAAACCAGAGAGCATCGGTACTAAAGTTAATGCAGCAAATAGAGAAAATAGGGAAGCACAAGAAAGGGCGATCGCCATATCTGCAAATAACTGTCCGGCTTCCCCCTGTACCATGACTAGGGGAACGAAAACTACAACGTTAGTGAGGGTAGAACCTAACATTGCGCTCCAAACCTCTTGAGTCCCGTCGATCGCGGCGCGAACTGCTCCTTTTTCTCGCTGCATGTGGGTAAAGACATTCTCAATGACGACGATCGCGTTGTCTACCACCATTCCCACGGCAAACGCCAACCCCGCCAAACTGATAATGTTGAGCGATCGCCCCAAAAATGCCATGACAATGAATACTGTAATTAAGGTGGTGGGAATAGTGAGGGCAATGACTGCTACTGTCCGCATCGAACCCAAAAATAGAATTAATACGGCTGTTGCTAGCAGCGCTCCACTAACTAAGTTCCCTTGTACCAAGGCGATCGACTGCCCGATGTAGTCATTCTCATCGTAGTTGTAGACAAAGCGAATACCTTCTCCTTGGCGATCGAACTGGGCTTCCAACTCTGATAGAGTTGCCCTCACTCCCCTAGATGTCTCCGGTACGTTTGCCCCAACGCGCCGGATAATCCCAATTGCCACGGCAGGAGTATTGTTAAAAACTAAAGCACTCTCTAGAGGTTTGCGCCCCATTTGTACGGTTGCCACATCCCGCATGTAGACTGTACCCGACTGGTCGCGCCGCAGCACAAATCCAGCAATTTGCTCGATATCTTGCGATCGGCTGAGAGTCCGCACGCGGTATTCTCGTCTACCTAACGTTAGGGGACCACCACGAATATCGCGATTGTTTTCCCGCAACACGCGCACGACATCGCCTATGGTCAGATTGCGATCGAATAAAGCTTTGGGGTCAACCCTCACCTCAACTTCTCGTTCCCTACCCCCAGGAATGAGAAACTGCCCTACGCCTTCAACTCGGCGCAATCTCGGTACGATAACTTCTTCTGCTAAGTCGCGGTAGCGATCGGGATTACCTTGAAACCCCTGTCTTGGAGTCAGGACAACCCACATCATTGGCGAGTTGTTACCTCCGACCATCTCCACATCAGACTCTTCAACTTCTGCGGGGAGTTCTTCTACTTGTTGTAACTTATTCAACACATCCACCATCCGCTCGTTCACATCGCTGTTCCAAGTAAACTCAAGCGTAATAGCACTGGTTCCAGGACGAGAACTGCTGGTAATTTCCTGTACCCCCAAGACTTCCTCCATCCGTTCTTCAATCGGACGAGTGACGAGATCTTCTACCTCTGTGGGAGCCGCACCAGGATAGGAAGTGGTAATAGTAATTTCAGGGCGATCGCCTCCTGGTTGCAGTTCTAAAGGCAAACTCAGTAGTGAAAAGATGCCAAATACGGCAAGCAGGCAAAACAACACGAAAGTACCGTGCCGCCAGCGGACGGCTGTTTCAATCAAGTTCATGGTAATTACGACTTACGACTTACGACTTACAACCGCCCCATCTTTTAATCCATCTCCACCCCGTACGACGATCGCTTGTCCTTGGCTCAGTTGTGGGTTGGCGATCGCCATTTTTTCGCCCATGTCTGCTACGAGTTCGACTTCTAGTTGTCTGGCTTTGCCATCAGCAACAGTAAATACCAGCCAGCGATTTTCCCGCCGAGTCAATGCATCGCGCGGGACGACAAAGCTAGGGGTATCGCTAGGTAACTGTAACTGTGCCTGTACTGCCATTCCTGGCAAGAGGTTGGCGGGGGGATTTGACAGCCTCACCCGCACTCGCTGCCGTCGAGAAGCGGTATCGGCAGATGGTACGATACCCGTTAAGGTAGTGCGATCGCGCCAGTTGGGTAGCGCCCTAGCAGTTAATTCGACGGGCATACCCGCTCTCACGCTACCGCTGAGTGACTCTGGTACTTCTAGAAATACGTCTAACTGAGTGCCATTGACCTTAGTAGCAATCTCGTCACCGCTTTCTACTAAGTCGCCACTGCTGACTTGCCGTGTCTGGATGACACCGCTCGATACTGCCCTGATGCGTGTGCGTTGCAAAGCTAATTCCGCTTGGTTTAATGCAGATTCGGCGGCGGCTACATTAGCTCGTTGCGCGTCAATTTCTTCACGAGTGGGACCAGCGGTGGCTTCTGCTAACTCTGCTTGGGCTTGCATTCGTTCCCCTCTAGCAGCATCCGTTCGCGACTCTGCTTCGACTAACTCCCGGCGCGAGAGTGCGCCAGTATTAACTAGACTTCTGGTTCGTTCTGAATTGTCTTGAGCTTCCTGTTCTCGCGCTTGGGCTGCTCGGACTTCGGCTTGTCTTTGGGCGATAATTTCCTGCCTCGTACCGACTTCTAAGCGTGCTAATTCGCTCCGAGCTTGAGCCAGTCTTGCTCTCGCTTCGGCTACAGCTAAACGCTGATCTGTATCGTCAAGGATGGCTAAAACCATACCAGGGGTGATGCGATCGCCTGGTTGGACTAACACTTGTTGCACGACTCCCGATGTTCTGGTGCGAATTGTGGCGTTTTCACTCGCTTCAACTTGTCCTAACATACTAGTACTACGAGTTGCCGTGCCTGAAGTTAAGGCGATCGTCTCGATGGGACGCGGTGGTTGCGGTTTTGCTGCCACTGGTGCAGTGGCTTGGCTGGCAGGAGTTAATCCCCGCCCCAGTCCAACTCCTCCAGCTCCGACTAGAAGCATGAGTAGCAGCCACCACCGTTTCTGGGAGCGGGGTGACGGCGGCGGAGTCTGCAATTCTTCTCGGTTTGAAACGGAAACTTGGGAATCAGAGGTTTGCACAATCGAGACTCCTATCTCAAGAGTTAACGTTTAATTGTTGACCGTTGACGCTCGTAACGCTGTTTTTGTCAAGCTGTTTTTGTTAACTATCTATGCAGCATGGCAAAGGTTGGTCAGTAGCATGAAGTCTGATGGATAAATGTGACATCAATATGACACGATTATTAAATTTTCCTTAAACCTCAATTCGCAAGATTGAATTACGTAAGTTTCACGAAATAATTTATACTGCCAATAGCTAAATTACATAGAGTTTGCTGTCACTACTGCCAGTAACGGAACCATCGGTACTGGTGTGCTGTCAGCAAGAAAAATAGCTCTGGATATAAAACTAGCCTTTTGAGTGAGATTGATGTGAGGAGGATTTTCGTGCCAAAACTAAAACTGAATTCAAGAATTGTGCGATCGCTCGCACCAGCCTTGCCATTAGCCATACCATTAATTGTTTTAGGGACAATCCCTAGTATTGCTGCCACTTTTGCTAGTTCTGAATCTACAGTTACGCTCGATAAGTTTAGTCATAACCCCTTCGAGAGCGAGGTAATTACTGATACTTTCACGAGTACTTTTGCCACAGATGGTAATGTGAATGCTAGTACAGATGCAGTAGCAAGTTTTGTTACGGAACCACCAACTGCTTTCAATTCAACGTTTAGTAGTGCTGATGGTACTGGCAACAACTACTCTGGTACGGCAGACAGTTTTGCTGGAGTTTTAGGTAACTTTAGCGTCAATAGTGGCGAAACTTTTTCTTTTAATTTCGATGCCGATTTAAACTTAACAACATCCATAGACAATCCGCAAACTGAAACTGCGATCGCTGACGGTACGGTTTCTTTTGCCCTATATGATACTAGTAATGTAGATAGTTGGACGCTTCTAGACTCATTTACAATTTCAGGAAATGTGACTTCTGGAAACAACGATTTTCTCAATTTTAATTCCAGTGATGGGACTCAATTAAATCTGAGTAATATTAGTTTGACGACAAATTTTGGTAGCGATCGAGAATCTGCATCAGCTTCAACTGAAGGTCTCTTTTCTCGTACTTTCGATCGCGTGACAAACTTAACCTTAGTAGAAGTCAAGGAAAATCGATCTACTGTTGCCGTACCGGAACCTTCGATTGCTGTTGGCACAATTTTAGGTATCTTTGCTTTGGGATATCGAGCCTGGAATCGGCGAGTCGGGGTGAAATAATAGCTACGTGAGTAAGGGCGCACGGCTATGCGTTCCTACAAATCGCGGATCTCATTTAATTGAAAATGCTTAGATCTCCTTTTATCCCTAGTCCAGTTAAAGCGGCTAAAATCAGAGATAGATTTTGTTTGTGATGTATTTTTGTGCAGCCTCAGAACGCTTCTAATCAATCTTTTGTGTTTGACTCGATCGATGCCGCTCTCGCCGACCTTAAAGCTGGACGCTCTATTGTTGTAGTGGATGACGAAAATCGCGAGAATGAGGGCGACCTCATTTGTGCCGCTCAGTTTGCGACCCCAGACACGATCAATTTCATGGCAGTGGAGGCGCGGGGATTAATCTGTTTGGCAATGACGGGCGAGCGCTTGGACGAACTCGATTTACCGTTGATGGTAACCAATAACACCGACAGCAACCAAACTGCTTTTACAGTAAGTATCGATGCTGCGACACATTTAGGCGTGACAACGGGTATTTCTGCTGAGGATCGCGCCCGCACGATTCAAGTAGCGATTAACCCCGCCACGAAACCCTCAGATCTGCGCCGTCCCGGTCATATTTTTCCCATCCGCGCCAGGACGGGTGGAGTCCTCAAACGCGCCGGACATACAGAGGCAGCGATCGATTTAGCTCAATTAGCAGGGCTGTATCCGGCGGGGGTGATCTGTGAAATTCAAAACCCCAATGGTTCAATGGCACGGTTGAATCAGTTGATGGAATACGCCAAACATCACCAACTGAAAATTATTAGTATTGCCGATCTGATTAGCTATCGCTTGCAAAACGAGCGATTTGTGACTCGCGAGACTATTGCTCAATTACCGACTTCCTTCGGTGAATTTCAGATCTATGCTTATCGCAACAGCGTAGATAACTCCGAACACGTAGCAATTGTTAAAGGCGATCCGGCTCAATTTCGCGATCGCCCCGTGATGGTGCGGATGCATTCTGAATGTCTCACGGGTGATGCTTTAGGTTCGCTGCGCTGCGATTGTCGGATGCAACTACAAGCAGCTTTGAAAACGATCGAACATGCGGGTGCGGGAGTCGTCGTTTACCTGCGTCAAGAAGGTAGAGGCATTGGCTTAATTAACAAACTGAAAGCGTATTCCCTGCAAGACATGGGACTGGACACTGTAGAAGCAAACGAACGCCTCGGCTTTCCTGCCGACTTGCGTAACTACGGGGTAGGGGCGCAAATTCTCAACGATTTGGGCGTGAAACAAATTCGGTTAATTACCAACAATCCCCGCAAAATTGCTGGATTGAAGGGATACGGTTTAGAAGTCGTCGATCGCGTGCCGTTGCTGATTGAAGCCAACGATTACAACTCTAACTACCTTGCCACCAAAGCCAGCAAGCTAGGGCATATGCTCTTACAAACATACTTAGTTGCTGTGGCAATTCACTGGCAAGAAGAATCTTTATCCGTCACGCAACGTTACGAACGGTTAGAAAAACTACGACACATTGTCAGGACGCACGATTTGTTATTGCAGGAAGAGGCACGACCGTTGGCTGTGGCACTGTTCGGTCAACCTTCCCTAACATTTCACGTTGGTTTAGATCAACCCGAACTAGCTACACCAGATTGGTATCAGCAACCAAATCATCCCTATCTAAAAGCGATCGCGCAAATTCTCGATAGCATATCGACCTTACCCTACGTCCAGCGACTAGAATTTCTCGTTGCTCCCGGTCACGATCCGCTCACGGGTTTGCAAGTCCAACTAAACCGACACAATATTGGTACTGATACCTCGCCTTCTGCCATCTTCGATCGACTAGAAACCCAGAAGATTTATTGTTTTGGGTGTTAGTTGTTGGTAGTTGGTAGTTGGTAGTTGGTAGTTGGTAGTTGCTAGTTGGTCACTGCTCCCTGCTCCCTGCTCCCTGCTCCCTCATAAAGAGGTAATTCAATCCAAAATCGACTTCCTTGCCCTAGTTGCGATTCTACGCCGACACAGCCGCCCATGCGTTCGATGCTTTTACGCACGATCGCTAAGCCGATGCCCGTACCTGGATAAGTTTCAATTCCGTGCAGGCGCTCGAAAATGCGGAAGATCCGTTCGGTATCGCTTGATGCAATTCCGATGCCGTTATCGATAATCCACAGACGCGCCCACTGCTGTTGGTGGTATCGGATGAGCTGGGATTTGATTTCAACCTGCGGATGGCTTTCTGGTTTGATAAACTTGAGGGCATTACTGAGCAAATTGGCGATCGCTTGGGTTAAGGTCGGGCTGTGTGCCAAAACGAGCGGTAAAGGTGTTGCAACTCTAATTTCTGCCTGCTTTTCTTGGAAATCTATTTCTAATTGTTTGCAGGCAGATTCGATCGTTGCCATCAATGCGACGGGTTGTAAGGTAATTTTCGTGCGAGTCAACTGGCTGTAGGCTAGTAACTCGGCAATCAGCCGATCCATCTGCACTGCGTCTGCGGTAATTGACCGAAGGTATTCGTTACCCGAATCATCAAGGCGATCGCTATAGTCTTCTTGCAATGCTTGGGCAAATCCTCGGATCGTCCGTAGTGGTGCGCGTAAATCGTGGGAAACCGAATAAGCAAAAGCTTCTAATTCTTGATTGATCTCCTGAAGTTGTGCCGTGCGATCGCTTACTTTTTGTTCTAAGGTGGCGTTGAGTTGCTGGATTTCGGCGGCGGCGCGTTGGCGTTCTATTAATTGAATTTGCAATTGTTCGTTACTGAGATTGAGTTGCTGCTGTTGCTCGAATAAAGTGCGGACGAGATGCTTTAACGAACGAGATAGTCGCCCGATCTCGTCGCCGCTGGTAATTAAAGGGAGTTCCGTATTTGCGTTCCCTTGACGCAGACGATCTGCTGCTGTTGCGATCGCGAGTAAGGGATAGGTGAGGCGACGCATAAGAAACCACCCAGCAATGGCAAATAATATCCCTAATGTCAGATCTTGAGTAAAAATCTGGCGTTGTAATGTCCGTACGGGTGCAAGTGCGAGATCGGCTTGTTGCCTCACCACAACCGTCCAACCAAGTCCAGGGTAATTTCGATACCCCGTACTACGGGCAAAACCCGTGAGGTAGAGATCGCCGTCCGACCAGGTTTCGAGCGCGTAGCCGTTGCCTTGCTGTTGCAATGTCTGTAGACTAGGCAGCGAGGGAATTCTTTCTTGCAGCTCGATGGGCGCGAGTAGCACTTTGCCAGAGGCACTAAAGATGAAAACTTCCACCTGCGATCAATTTTGTAGCGGTTGCAGTAAAGAGTCTCGAATTTCTTTTGCCCACGTCCAACTGAGATGAGCGCCTAGCACACCTGTATACTGACCCGCCGAGTCAGTCACGGGAGCTGAGATGTCGATAAATCGTAGGGGTTCGTTGGTTGGATTTGGTAGCAGCTTGGCTAAGAGCATGGCTTCGTGAACGTCGCCCACCGCTGCTTGAGTGCGGGCGTTTTGAAACCACGGTCGTTGTGCGACGCTGAGATTTTCTAACAGCTTACCCGTACTGACGAGAACTTTACCTGTGGCATCTGTCAAACCAATCCAGCTATAAGTGGGATAGGTGCTTTGTAGCCTGTCGAGCAGCGATCGCTTTTGAGATCGAGGAGAATTGGGATTGCTGAGTAAATCTAGCTCGGTCAGGTTTTGGATCTCGCGATATCGCTCAAACATGCCGCGATCGAGTTTGTCAGAGACTTGGTATGCTAACTGCTCTAACGCGATGCCAGCATCAGTTTTGACGCGATCGCTCGCCGTAGCACTGACCGTAATACTAGCCATGACTGCCATGACTAGCGCAAGACTACATATTGTTAAGCCTAGCCGCGCTCTCAAGCTTTGACGCGGATCGAACCGCTTAGCAACGCGATCGAACAATTTTTCTGAGGTCAAAACTTGATGAAATGCCATCGGCATATTTTCTAGTTCAAACGATTTTGGCGAGTGATTTTAAGTCAATTTAAACCGATTCTAGCTTTCTTACCGTGCCGTATCCCATAATTGCATTGCAGTAGTATACAGACGAGTTATTGCTAGTTTTTTAGTTATTTTTCAGTTTTTTAATCATAAATCGATATTATTATTTTCTTGCGATATAATGCAAGCGGAATTATCAAAAGAGCAATACCAATTGCTGAAGATTGTATATTTTGTTGCGGACAATCGATTGCTAAAACTTTCTTAACGACTTACCTTAAATTAATCTTCTTTTAATAAGATTTGGATAATGCCATATTACTAAAAATTTTAAAGGAAAAAAATAAAAAATCGAATGTTACGTATTCTGTTGATAGACGATAATCCCAGCGATCGCAAGCTCGAAAGTCGCGAACTTCAACGCGAGTTTGCTGAAATAGAAATTCAAACGGCGATCGATGCAGCTGAGTTTGAATGCGCTTTAGCAGCAGGCGGATTCGATCTCGTCATCACAGATCATCAATTGCATTGGAGCGATGGACTAGCTATTTTAGATGCTGTAAAAGCCAAGTATCCCGATTGTCCAGTGATTTTATTTACGGATAGCGGTACAGAAGAAGTTGCCGTGACTGCCATGAAGCGGGGAGCGACAGATTACGTCCGTAAGGGAAAACCCTATCGCCTCGCGATCGCCGTGCGGGAAGCTGTAGAAAAGCAAAACCTGCGGCAGGAACGCGCCAAAGCGATCGAACAAATGCAGCTTACAGAAGCGAATTTACGATTTGCGCTTGAAGCAGCCGATCTCACTGCCTATACTTGGAACCTGCAAACCGGAGAAGTTCGCCGTTTGGAGAATGCGGGTAACATATCGGAAATTGGTGACGGCGAGATCGTGGGGACATTTGAGCAAGTGTTGGATCTCGTTCATCCCGACGATCGAGAGCTATTTCAAACTGAGATTCAAACTGCGTTGAAAACGGGAACCTATAGCTGCGAATTTCGCATTCTCAAACCAGATGGATCGATTGCATGGGTTTTAGATAAAGGGCGGGCAATTTACGATCGCTCGGGAAACCCAGTAGGATTGTTTGGCATTGCCTGGGAGATCACGCAACGCAAAAAACTCGAACAAGAACAAGCGCGGCTATTCGAGTTAGAACAAATTGCCCGTAATGCTGCTGAATCTGCCAACCGCATTAAAGACGAGTTTTTAGCAATGCTTTCGCATGAGTTGCGATCGCCATTGAATGCAATTTTAGGTTGGGCGACGATTCTCGAATCGGGACGACGAGATGAAACGACACTACAGCGGGCAATTAGTACGATCTTGCGCAACGCTCAAGTACAAACTCAATTGATTGAAGACCTGCTCGACGTGTCTCGCATCGTTCAGGGTAAATTGAAGTTACAGTTTATTCCACTCAATTTAGCCACCCCAATTCAAGCCGCGATCGAAACAGTTGAGTTGAGCGCTCAAGCCAAATCAATCGATTTGCAGATCTTCCTCGATCGCGATCGAGGATTCGTTTATGGCGATCCCAATCGGTTACAACAAGTTGTCTGGAATTTACTCACAAATGCGATTAAATTCACCCCATTTGGTGGGCGGGTTGAAGTGCGCTTGTCACTGGAAGGGAGCAGGGAGCAGGGAGCAGAGGAGCAGAGGAGCAGAGGGGCAGAGGAAGCAGAGGAGACTAGGAGCGACAACCAACTACCACACACCACACACCACTCCTATGCTCAAATTAGAGTTAGCGACACTGGTAAAGGTATCGAGCCTGAGTTTTTACCCCATGTATTCGAGTTATTTCGGCAAGCGGACGCTTCGACTACCCGCAACTACAAGGGGCTGGGACTTGGCTTGGCGATCGTGCGCTATCTAGTGGAAATGCACGGCGGTTCGGTAGCTGTCGAGAGTCTGGGAGAAGGACAGGGAGCCACGTTTACAGTATTATTGCCTTTGATGGGGATGGAAAGTCGGGAATCGGTAGGGGCGCACAGCAGTGCGCCCGGACTGGGGAATCGGAAGTCGGACAAGGAAGAAGCCAAAGCAATGTTTCTCCCTCAGCCTCCTCAGCCTCCTCAGCTCTCTTCTTCCCCTCACCCCTCATCCCTCACTCCATTACCACTTAACAACTTGCGCGTGTTGGTCGTTGATGACGAACCAGATAGCTGTGAAGTGATTGCAGTGATTTTGCAAACGAGCGGTGCAAAGACGTATACTGCTGGCTCAGTACAAGCAGCTTTGCAAGCCCTAGAAGCTTTCCAGCCAGATTTGCTAGTCAGTGACATAGGAATGCCGGGAGAAGATGGATATGCGTTGATCCGTCAGCTCAGAACGAAAACAACAGCACAACGGCAGATTCCGGCGATCGCGATGACAGGATTTGCCAGACTTGAGGATCGGACTCAAGCGATCGCGGCTGGCTTTCAACGTCATTTACCTAAACCCATCGACCCAGACACGCTGATTGCCGTAGTTACAGATTTAATTCAAGAGATGGGTAAGACATTTAATAATTTGTAGTTGGTAGTTGGTAGTTGGTAGTTGCGTTGTGTGTGTTGCGGTGCGGTGTGGTGCGAGATCGAAAGTGGCGAGAGGCAAATTTTGACTTCTGACTTTTGACTTTTGAATTTTTCTCACCGCCAGTCTTTACCAACACGGATTGTGAGCGAAGAATCCAAATCGCCGATCGCGGCGGCTTCAATATTGCCGACACCTAAGATTTGCTGAATTTTAGTTGCTGCTTCGGTATCGCCTTTTTGAGCAATGATATTTGTCTGGCGCTGAATATCCGACCAATCGGAGACAGCATAGACGTTGGTAAAGCCTTTTTGCTTGAGATAGCGGACGACTTTTTGACTCAATTGGGGTTTGCCCGAAGCATTTTGCACGGCAATTTTTAGGCTTGTCAGCGGTTTGGGTTTGGGTGCAGCCCCAATCGTAGAAGTACCGAAGTACTGACTCATAATCTGGTCTTGACCTGAAGTATAGAGCCAATAGCTGCTGGGGTCTTGACTATAAGGGCTGAGATCTCCTGGTAACAGGAGCATTTGCCAGTGTTCTGGCTTCATTTGAACGCTAAAATGCACGATCGCCCGCAGTTCTTCTGGACTGAGATTGGTTTCCACCGCAGTTTGCATAATTTTGGTTATTTCCGGCAGTTGGGGGAGAATTGCCGGACTAGTGAGGCGATCGCGCAAAGCTGCAATCAACATCTGCTGGCGCTGGACGCGATCGAGATCTCCCTGGTTTGAGGCGCGGAAACGAGCAAACTGTTCTGCTTGTTCCCCACTTAAAGTTTGCCAGCCTTGTTCTAGATCGATCTGCAACCGTTGCGTCCGGTCTTGGTATGCCATGCGTTCGGGAACAAATACCTCAATCCCTCCCATCCGATCTACTAATTGCCGCAAAGCATCTGCGTTAATGCTGAGATAGCGATCGATCGGGACATTATTTAACGTGCGGCTGACAACCCGCGCTGTTAAAGGTGCGCCCCCCAAGGCATAAGCGCGAGAAATTTTATCTAGACCGATCTTGGGTAAGACAACTTGACTGTCTTTAGGAATTGAAAGTACCCTGATGGCTGGGCGAGCGGGGTTGAAGCGGATTAACAGCATTGTATCGCTAGTCCCAGTTGCCGACGCAGAGATAGGATGATGCCCGATGGTGCTAGGAGGAGGTTCGATCCCTAAAATGAGAATATTTACCGGACGGGAGAGATTGTAGGGCAAGCCATTGCGGAGGAAAGTACTACGCGGTTGCGGAGAGTCTCTAGATAGCAAGTCAGAAGAAGTGCGACTGCCCCAAATTGGTAATAGCAGCGCCACCATTGCCCCTAGCAAGATCGACAAATTAGCCACGCCAATCCAAAATAGGAGACGGTTTCTTGTCATCTGAAACCACAACCAACGGCGAAAAGACAAGAAATTCTGGCGAGTGACAGACAGCGATCGCCTCACCTCCACTTCTTGCAGTTGTCGTTTCAACCGCCGATCGACTCGTTTTAGTACACCAATCACAACAACTTATTCCCCCAAGCCAAACCCTACAGAAATAGTAATCCAATAAGTTACGATTGCCTTTAGCAAAAGCAAAGTAAACTCGAAAGCAGATTTAACAATTTTTGACGCGAACGCTTATGAATGGTTCTCTCATCCCTGTGATTTTGGCTGGAGGCAAAGGCGAACGTTTTTGGCCCCTCAGCCGCAGGCATCGCCCCAAGCAGTTTTTAAGTTTAGATGGTAGCGGTAAAAGTTTACTGCAAGCGACAGCCGATCGCCTCTTACCCCTGGCAGGTAGTTGGGAAAATCTCTGGGTGGTGACATCAAGCCAGCTCGCCGACGGAGTAGCCGCACAACTCCCCCAGATGCCAGCCCAAAACATTTTGGCAGAACCAGAGGGACGAGATACAGCCCCGGCTGTGGCTTGGAGTACGCTGGAAATAGCGCAACGCTACGGGGAAGATGCTGTTGTAGGTTTTTTCCCTGCCGATCCTTGGATTGGAGATTTGCCAGGGTTTCAACACACTCTACATGCTGCTGCTCAATTAGCTGCCACCACAGATGCGATCGCCACACTAGGAGTCAAACCTAGTTACCCGGCAACTGGCTACGGTTATATCGAGCAAGGCGATCGGACTGGAATTTATGGTAACTTACCTGTCTATCGCGTCAACCGCTTTACCGAAAAACCAGACCTACATACAGCCGAAGAATTTCTCTCCACGGGGCGGTTTTGCTGGAATAGCGGCATGTTTATCTTTCGAGCCGGGGTGGTACTCAAAGAAATGCATACCCACGCTCCAGACATCCTCATCCCCCTCAAACAGCAAGGCAGAGCGGCTTACTCCCAGTTGCCCAAAATTAGCATCGATTATGCTCTGATGGAGAAAACCAAACTTGCCTACGTGCTACCAGCCGACTTTGGTTGGGACGATTTAGGCGATTGGAATGCGATCGCCCGTTTGCTCCAAGGAGAAACCCCCAACGTCGAAGTCGGTCATCATGTCGGACTAGATACCGCAGGCAGCTTAGTTTATGCTGAAAACGACGAAGATGTAGTTGTGACTATTGGCTTAGAAGATGTCGTCATCGTGCGCGATCGTAACGTCACCCTCATCGTCAAAAAAGACCGCACCCAAGAAATCAAACAAGTTTTGAAATTATTGCAGGATAATCCTAAATTTAGTCATTTATTGTAAAAAGGTCATTAGTCATTGGTCATTGGTCATTGGTTGCTACTCTCTCCTTCGATCTCTGCTCCCTGCTCCCAGCTCGTCCCTGCTCCCTAACAACTGACCACTCTCCTTGTGGCAGATGAGTTAAGTTGCTATTTAGGATAGAAGTTGACTGTTGGTAGCGAGATGAATAGTTATGCTGACAAGCCAGTGGGATGCAGCCGCCAGAACAGTAGCGTTAAACTCGATTGAGTTTTATCAGAGATCTATTTCTCCTCGTAAAGGCTTCGATTGCCCGCACAGAATTTTGTATGGGAGCCAATCTTGCTCTAGTGATGTCAAACATATGCTGACTAATCGGAGTTTATTGTCAGCCATAAAATTCTCAATTCAACGATTTCAGGCTTGTTCCCGTGCCAGTCAAATCCTCAAATCTCAAAAAACTGCTGCTGGCTTCCGCTGCATTGTGATTCCTTGCTGCATACCGTTATGAGGGAGCGCACGAGCGCACAAGCAGTGACTAGTAGCTAGCGACTAGAAAAGAATCTAGCCACTAGTCACCAGCCACAAGCCACTCACCAATAACCAACAACTAGTTACCCATTACCCATTACCCATTACCAACTACCTAAACTGTGTTCCTAACTCAAAATACTTCTCGTCAACGAGAAATTGCCGAAATTCTGTTCCGTAACGGCTGGGACTATATGCGACGGCTGCTAACTGGGGGTAAAACAGACGAGCCTCAGTTACCGACACCAGCCGTATTACGCAAAATCTTAGTAGATTTGGGACCCGTTTATGTTAAATTCGGGCAGCTTATGTCTACCCGCCCCGATCTATTACCTGCTTCTTATATTGATGAGCTGTCAACCCTACAGGATGATGTTCCACCCGTGCCTTGGGCAGAAATTGAAGTTGCGATTCGCAAACAGCTTAAAAAACCTTTAGAAGAAACTTTCAGTAAAATTAACTTTCAAGCTGTTGCCGCTGGATCGATCGGTCAAATTCATCGTGCTACGTTGACAGATGGTCGAGAAGTCGCTATCAAAGTGCAGCGTCCCGGGATTGATGCGATCGTTGCTCAAGATATTTCCTTAATTCAAGGAGTCGCCGATTTAGTGGCGCGGAGTGAGTTCGGTCAGAATTATGAAATCAAATCTTTAGCAAATGAATTCACAGCTGCATTAGAGGCAGAACTAGACTTCACGAGAGAAGCGCACTTTGCCGAACAGTTACGGCGCAATTTGTCAGCTAGTCGGTGGTTCGATCCTCAGCAATTAGTCATAGCAGAAATTTTCTGGGATTTGACCACAGAAAAATTGTTGGTGATGGAATGGTTGGATGGAGTCCCTTTATTAGCGGCAAGCTTTGCTGAAAATAATGGTGTATCTCCAGAAACCAAACGACAAGAAATTACAACTTTGCTATTTCGGGCTTTTTTCCAGCAGCTTTATATTGATGGATTCTTCCATGCCGACCCGCATCCCGGCAACATTTTCTATCTCAAAGATGGGCGTGTTGCGCTGTTAGATTGCGGTATGGTAGGCAAGCTAGATCCTCGTACCCAGCAAATTTTAGTAGAAATGTTGTTGGCAATTGTCGATATTGACGCTCAACGATGTAGTCAGTTGACGTTGCAATTGTCAGATTCAGCTCAGCCCGTAATTCTATCGCGATTGGAAAACGATTACGATCGCATGTTACGGAAGTACTATAACTTAGATCTGTCTCAAATCAATTTCAGTCAAATTATTTACGAATTGTTGCAAGTTGCTCGTAACAATAAAATCCGCTTGCCGAGTAATATGGGTTTGTATGCAAAAACCCTTGCCAATTTAGAAGGGTTAGCGCGGCAATTTAATCCAGAAATTAATTTTCTCGATGAAGTCAAACCTTTGTTAACAGACTTGTTTCGTCGCCAGTTATTAGGCAATCGCCCTGTAGAATCTTTATTACGAACAGCCCTCGATATCAAAAGTCTTTCGCTGCAATCCCCCCGCCAGATCGAACTGTTATTAGACCGCGTGACCTCAGAGACGTTGCAATGGAATTTATCGGTGCGGGGATTAGATAGCATACGTCGTACCCTTGATGACTCTGCTAACCGCCTCTCGTTTAGCGTATTAGTTGGTTCGTTAATTATGGGCGCAGCGATTATTTCTTCCAAAGCCCAGACAGCACAGCTATCGTGGCTCAGTAGCGTCCTATTTGCAGTGGCAAGTTTGTTGGGATTGTGGCTGATTTTTAGTATTTTGCGATCGGGGCGTTTGCGGTAGGCTTTGTTAAAGATAGACGAGCCTGCTCAACTTTCAAATCTTCGATAAGAATCGCTCCTCATGTTCCCATTTAAGACTCACGACTCACCGCCTTAATGCAATATCAAATCGTACACAAAACAATCTACACCTACAGCAAACCAATAACTTTAGAGCCGCACACAATTCGCTTGCGTCCTCGGTCGGATGGATGGCAAACTTTGCAGAACTTTGAACTGGAGATATTGCCAACTCCCGTAAGTCAGTCTCAAATAATCGATTTGGATGGCAATGCGGCAATAAAAGTTTGGTTTGGTTCGCAAACTACAGAATTATTAGAAATTCAAACGCGATCGCAAGTAGAAACTCACTGCACCAATCCGTTTAATTTTCTGTTAGAACCGTGGGCGCATAAACTACCAATTGATTATCCAAATTCATTGCGATCGCAACTCCAACCATATCTACAAGGATATTGGAATACAGCAGGAATAGATCCAATTGCCATTCAACTGGCACAAGAAATTCATCACACCCAAAATGGGGAAACGATAGGATTTTTAACAGCACTCAACGAACGAATTTATCAAAATTGCCAGCAAGTTATTCGCGAGACAGGCGCACCTTTACCTCCTAGTATTACTTGGACAGAAAAATCTGGTTCTTGTCGCGATTCGGCAATTTTATTTATGGAAGTTTGTCGTGCTGTGGGTTTAGCAGCACGTTTTGTCAGCGGCTACCAAGAGGGCGATCCCGATGCAAACGATCGCCATCTCCACGCTTGGGCTGAGGTGTTCTTACCAGGCGCAGGCTGGCGGGGTTTCGACCCTACACACGGATTAGCTGTGGCTGACGGTCACATTGCTGTAGCTGCTAGTGCCATTCCTCAAAGTGCAGCACCAGTCAAAGGTGGATACAAAGGAAAAGCACAGTCAGAGTTAAGATACAAATTATCGATTCAACCTGCGATTGGACAATAGATTTGGTAATTGGTAATTGGTAATTGGTAATTGGTCACGCACCACGCACTACTCATCACTGATTATCGTATTTTTCTAAATGTTCTGGTTCGACTTGTGCCGCAGTTATCCAGGCTTGCATGGCAGGAAGATGCCGAATTGCTTCGGCATAGTCTTGGCAAATCGGATCTAATTTGACTCCGTAAGTAATAAATCTGGAGACGACTGGGGCGAACATGGCATCGGCAATTGTAAAGTGACCGAACAGTAGATCGCCGTTATTGTTGCCAAATTTTTCGCGGCATTCGCGCCAAATTGTGGTGATGCGATCGATATCTTCTTGTACGCCTGGTTTTATCCCTTTACCAGGAAAATGACTGCGGCAATTCATCGGCATATTTTGGCGCAAATTTTGAAACCCGGCGTGCATTTCGGCACTAATCGATCGCGCTAAGGCACGGGCAGCTAGTTGAGTTGGTAATAATTTAGCAGCGGGAAATTGTTCGATTAAATATTCGCAAATTGCTAAAGATTCCCAAATTTTAATATCTCCGTGCTGCAATACTGGCACTTTTCCAGTCGGGCTGTAGCGAAAAATTTCTTGACGAAATTGTGGTGTGTCGAGCGGAATTCTGATTTCGTTAAAATCTACACCAATTTGTGTTAAAACTAGCCAAGGACGTAGCGACCAAGAAGAGTAATTCTTATTGCCAATAACTAAAGTAAATTGTGTCATAAAAGTTATCAGTTAACAGTTATCAGTGATTCGTGGCTGCTGGCTAGAAAAGAATCTAGTCACTAGACACTCAACACTCTCTTACTAATGACGAATGACGAACGATCGATAAATTTAACGAATTGGGACGAACCCAGCCTGCTTGACGATCTCCTGACCTTCTTTAGATAGCACCATGTTGACATAGGCAAGTCCAGCTTTTTCATCGACTGAGCGATCGCGACGGATCATGATAAACAGGCGGCGAGTCATTGGATATGTGCCGTCTATAAACGCTGGTGCATTAACCTCTCTATTCTCTGTCAAAGGTTGCACGTATTGTTTGGTGTTGGCTTTGGCTAAAGCAATGGGACGGATTGACTTCTGGTTAGCAAAGATGGGAGCCGAACCGTAAGAAATTCCACCCTGTGTTGCGGCAACCTTACGAATTGCTGTGGTGTAATCGCGGACAATTTGCACGTTAGAACCGACATCTTCGCCTTCGCCACCTAGTAGTAACTTAAGTACGCTAGTAGTTTTGGGATCGAGTCCGACAGGCACAATTGGCACGTTTGGTCCTCCTACCTGTTGCCAGTTTGTCACCTTGCCTCTGAAGATTGCTTGTAGTTGGTCTATGGAAAGCCCAGTAACAGGTAGAGATACAGGGGTATAGAAGATCACTCCGTCAATAGCCACTGGTATTTGTTCCAAAGACAATCCACGGACTTTAGCCTTGTTGTAGTCACCTTCTTCAAGGGATCGAGCGCTCTGAGCAATGCTCAATTCACCATCGATCAGCATTTTAATTCCCGTACCAGAACCAGGTTCGCCATTAAAAGGCTCAGTGTAGCGCAGGTGAAAATCTGGGTGAGCTTTGGCGATCGCATCGTTCATGCCACTAGCAGTCAGCGCCGCAAAGGTGTGAGCGCCACCATAGTTAAACAGACCAGATGGCACATTTTGTACCTCCTGTATTGAATTTCGCAGTTGCAAACCAGAAGTATCGGCAAGTTCTGCTGGTACTGGCTGTGGTAGAAAGGTCGGGTAATTTTTCCAGAAAAAATAGGTGAGTCCCCCAGCAATGACTAGAAGTGCCGGAACTAGAAACTTAGCAGGACTTGCAATGATTCGCCAGTTTTGTTTCAGAAAATTTTGTTGCAAGAAACGATGTTTCTGCGGATCTCCATTCAGGGATTGGGAAGTCTTAGGAGCGATTCTCGATGGTTGTGGAAATCCAGACTGAGCAGTCTGAGGGATTTCTAGCTGCCTTGAATGTTCGTTTGGAAAGGCAACGGGCAAGATGGGGTTTAAAACCTGTAAAATCTCATCTGCTGATTGAAAACGATTGGCAGGTTTTTGTGCCAACATTCGATTCAGAGTTTTTGCCAGGAGTGGACTTAACTTTAACTCCTGCTCCCAAGACCACTGTAGAGTATCTGGATCGAGCAACTGCTGAGGTTTTTTCCCCGTCATCAATACGAGGATTGTAATTGCTAGAGCATACAAATCGCTGTGGGGAGCTACTATGCCAAAATAAAGCTGTTCCTCTGGGCAATAACCGATTTTACCCACACAAGTAATCGCAGAACCAGGAAGATTTTGCTCTGCTTCTAGCTGCGTACCTATTTGAATTGCTACCTGTTTCACCCCTCCCATATCAATTAAGACAGGCAGACTATCTTCTCTACGAAGGATGATGTTGTCAGGTGCGATATCTCGGTGAACTACCCCGCGACGGTGAAGATAACTAAGAACTGGTAGCAGGTTTTGTAAAAGTTCTAAAATTTCTATTTCACTAAAGCATTGACCTTGCTCTAAGCGATGCTCAAGAAGATCCTTATATGTTGGTCCATCAACATAATCTAATACTAAAAAAATTCGTCCTTCTTGCCGAAATATCTGCCAGAATCGAGGAATTTGTGGATGTTCGAGCTGGTGCAGCATCGCTGCTTCTCGTTGAAATAATTCTTCTGCTTTCTTGAGGGCGGTAGTGTTCCTCATCGAAGGCATAAACTCTTTGATCGCGAATTTTTCTCGAAACCGCCCCATGTCTTCTGCTAAGTAGGTTCTACCGAAACCTCCCTGTCCTAGCTGTCGTTGGATGATGTAGCGCTCGTGCAGGCAAGTTCCAGGTTGCAATGGCTCACCATCATTTTCTGTGAGCGAAATTGCACCTACTGGCTGGGATTGTACTATTTGTAAAAGTTCACCACACTGAGAACAAAATCTTGCTCCTGCTGCAACTTGGTGTCCTCTACTACACACAATACTCATAGTCGTTTTCCACCCAGATGACACAAGTATAAAACACTTCAGAAGTCAGCTGATAATTTCGGTATTTATTCGTTGCAATTTTCTGCTTGACAGCATAGATGAAAAAGATGTAAAAAAACCATTAAATCTTCTAGCAGATCGCTTAAATACTAACTACAAGCCTTCCGATCGCCATTACAGATTTTGTATAGATATTTATAGAATGTCTTATTTAGAGCAGTGATTTGTAGTAAACTTTTTCTCCAAATATTGTTGATGGTATTCTTCTGCTAACCAATAAGTTGAAGCAGGTTGAATTTGAGTCACGATCGCCCGATCGTACTTGCGCGATCGCTCTAACTGTTCTTTTGACTGCCTAGCTATCTGTTCTTGTGCGGGTGTGTGATAGAAAATGACCGAGCGATATTGTTCTCCTCTGTCTGCACCTTGCCGATTTAAACTTGTCGGATCGTGGATACTCCAGAATAAGTCAAGTAGCGTCTCATAGCTGACTACCGCAGGATCGTACTCTACTTGGCACACCTCAGCGTGTCCGGTAATCCGAGAGAGTACGTCCAAATAGCTTGGATGCTCGAAATGTCCGCCCATGTAACCAACAGAAGTTGAAATAACGCCTTTACAGGTGCGAAAAGCAGCTTCTACTGCCCAAAAACATCCGGCTCCAAAAGTTGCTTTATTGGTCATTGGTCATTGGTCATTGATAGTTGGTAGTTGGTAGTCGCTCCTCTGTCCCTCTGCTCCCTGCTCTTTGTCAAAGTTGACAACGCCCTTCGGTATTGCACTCAGTCTTTTGTTGGCGTTGGGCAATGATTGTTTTCAGATCCGGTCGTCCCGTCAGCGCTAACCGCCAGTCAGCCCAAATTTCGTAGAGGCGATTGGCGATCGCGCCAATTATAGGTAACTTAGTTGCAGCATAGACCCAACCCATGCCCAAGATTTCATAAACTCGGCGAAAAACTTCTACGTTTTTGACAATCGTGCCGTCAGGAAGAATAGCGTGGATGCGTCCCATTGCCGTTTCAAAGTCAACTCCACTGTTGGCTGCGGGGTTGTAATTGTCGTCTGCAATGTCTACAAACTCGACTAATCCCCGATTAGCATCTCGTTTGCGCAAAAAATTCACCTCACGCATACACAAGGGACATTCACTGTCATACAACAGCTTAATTTGCCATGCAGGAGATTGTGTAACGGTTTGAGTTGCGTGAGGCTGGGTATTTGATAACGACATATAGCGATCGCGGTTAAATCAGTGACTAGTTTGACAGTAACCAGTGACCAACAACATACGAATTTTTCGTGTGATAACTGATAACTGGTCACTGTCTATTAACTATCTTAATAAAAGTTAACAGCTAGAAACTGCGATCGACGGGCGCTTTTTTGGAGAAGCGAGTTTCAATTGACTTGATAATGATATATAGCACGGGGATGACGAATAGACTCAACACAGTCGCAACGCACATCCCGCCGAAAGTTGCAGTTCCCAAGGATTGTCGCGCCGCCGCACCGGGACCCGTAGCAATCATCAACGGAATACCACCCGCAACCGTGGAGAAGGCTGTCATCAAAATCGGTCGCAAGCGTTCTTTCGCCGCCTCAACTGCTGACTTGGTGATACTCAATCCCTCATCGTGCAGTTGGTTGGCAAACTCGACAATCAGAATTGAGTTTTTGCTTGCCATGCCAATTAGCATCACAAATCCAACTTGAGTGTAAATATCGTTGGCAGCACCTCGAACCAGAACGGCAAGTAAAGCGCCAAGAATTGCTAATGGTACTGTCAGCAGAATAATAAACGGATCGACAAAGCTTTCGTACTGGGCTGCCAGTGTTAAAAACACAAAGACCACGCCCAAACCAAAGATAAAAATTGCCTGTCCGCCAGACTCGACTTCTTCTAAAGAAAGTCCAGACCACTCATAGCCAAATCCTCTTGGTAGTGTTTCTTTTGCCACTGCTTCCATTGCTTTAATCGCTTGTCCCGAACTCACGCCTGGGGCAGGGGAACCGTTGATTTCCACCGAGCGAGATAAATTGTAGTGGTTGATAATTGAGGGTGCGATAATTTCTTTCACGGTAACTAAGTTACCTAGCGAGATCATTTCACCCGTTTGCGCTCCTTCAGGGACATTACGCGAACGCACGTATAACTTCTTAATATCCTCTGGGTTGGAACGAAACTCTGTATCAGCCTGCACGTAAACTCGATACGCTCGATTAAACTGGTTGAAGTCATTCACGTAGGTAGAACCGAGAAAGGCTTGCAGGGTGTCGAAAATATCTTCCACCGGAACTCCAAGCGCGTTAGCCTTGTCGCGATCGACTTCTACGGAAATTTGCGGTGTATTAGCGCTGAAATTAGGACGCAAGCCAGTCAGTTGCGGTCGTTCGGGAGATGGATAAGTATTGGCGCGACCCATAAATTGACCCAAGGCTGCACCTATCGCGTCAAACCCTAAATTCGCCCTGTCTTGTAGGTGAAACTCAAAACCGCCAAAATTTCCTACACCGTTGATCGCTGGAAAATTAAAAGGAATCACAGTAGCTTCCTGAATCCCCAACATTTTCGGGAATAAACCTGAAGGCTGGGGGAAGAAGCCGCCAATAATCGCTTGTAACGATTGGTTTGCGCCTCGTCTCTCTGCCCACGGTTTAAGAGTGGTAAAAATCAAGCCGTTGTTGGGTGTCGCACCGCTGAAGCTAAAACCACCGACAGCAAAGATCTGCTGCACTTCTGGCACTTCCTTGAGAATTGCCTCGGCTTTTTCTAAAACTTTTTCGGTGTAGTTGAGCGACACTCCCTCTGGTGCTTGGACGACGGTAATAAACACCCCTTGGTCTTCATCGGGAATAAAGCCTGCGGGAATAAAATTGTAGAGCCAATAAGTAAACCCTAATGCGACTACAAATAAGGCAAGAATAATTCCCTTAGCGCTAGTGAGCTTAGAAATACTACGACTGTAAATTATTCGGGTTTTCTCGATCGCCCAGTTAATCCCGTTAAAAAACCAGTTATTCGGCAGTGGTCTGCGTCTGAGTAACAATGCAGACAGCATCGGCGTAAACGTCACGGCGTTGAACGTCGATACGGTAATCGAAAAGGCGATCGTCAGTGCAAACTGTCTGTACAACTGTCCGGTTGTCCCAGGAAAAAACGCCACTGGGACGAATACGGTAATCAAGACGAGAGAAGTGGCAATGACAGCACTAAACAGCGAATTCATCGAGGCGATCGCCGCTTCTACGGGTCGCAGTCCATCATCCTGAATTCGGCGCGTGATATCTTCGACAATCACCACCGCATCGTCTACAACTAGACCAGTTGCTAGAGTTAAGCCAAAGAGAGTTAGGGTATTAATTGAGAAACCGAAGATTTTGACAAAGATAAACGTCCCGATTAAAGCTACAGGCATGGCAATTGAAATCACCAATGCCGATCGCCAACTTTGCAAAAAGATATAAACGATGATGACAACTAATCCCACTGCTTGCAGCAATGAAACGATCACCTCTTCCGTCCCAGCTTCGATAAACGTGGTGGTATCGAAAGCTATTTCATAGTGCAATCCAGGCGGAAATGTTTCTTTTAATCGCTCCATTTCCTGCTTCACAGCCGCCGCTGTATCGAGGGCGTTACTGCCAAATTGCTGATTGATGCCTAAGCCTACACCTCGGTGCGTGATGCGATCGCTCGCAGTAAACCGCAATATAGAACTATAATTTTCTGCACCCAACTCCGCTCGACCAATATCCCTCAGTCTGATAAGCGTGCCATCTTCAGCAGTTCTAATAACCAGGTTGTTAAATTCCTCCTCGTTCTGTAGTCTGCCTTGGGCGTTAACGGCATACTGGTACAGTTGATCGGATTTATTCGGTGGTTGTCCGATTTGTCCTGCCCCTACTTGCAGGTTTTGCTGTTGCAATGCCGCGATCGCATCTTGGGGAGTTAAGTTACGGCTGGCGAGGCGATTGGGGTCGAGCCACAAACGCATCGCATATTTGCGTTCGCCAAAGATTTCTACACCACCAACTCCTTTAATCCGTTTAAGCGCATCGGCAATGTAGAGATCGGCATAGTTGCTTAAATAAGTTTCGTCATAGATATCTTGTTGTTTGTTTTCGTCGCGATCGGAATAAACTCCAAATGCTAGCAAAAAGTTGTTGTTAGCTTTCGTGACTTGCACGCCTGTCTGCGTCACGGGTCCAGGCAACCGCGATAGTACCGTCGATACCCGATTTTGCACGTCTACCGCTGCTAAGTCTTGGTTGCGCCCTAATTCAAATGTCAGATTGATGCTACTGGTTCCATCGTTAGCGCTGGTAGATTTAATGTAGCGTAAGCCTTGGATACCGTTGAGTTCTTGCTCTAAAACATTGGTAACGGTCGATTCAACAACTGAGGCATTTGCCCCGACGTAATTTGAAGTGACGCTGACTTGCGGCGGAGCAATCTCAGGATACTGCGCGACTGGTAATGTGGGGATAAATGCAATTCCCAGCAGGGCAATAATAATCGAACACACCGCCGCAAAGACGGGGCGTTTGATGAAGGTATCGGAAATCGAGAAAATCATAAAAATCAGTCGCAGGTAATTGACTGTTGCTCGGCGATCGCACTTGTCCTGAGCCAATTGAGAAGCCTACAACTATCCCTTGACTCAGACATTATGCCTATCTGTCAAAAGTAAGATGACATGGTTATATCCTACGCAAGCGGTCATTTGTCAGCTGCCATCGAGACAGAGATGCTCGTCTCATGACAGTTCCCAATGCATAAATTTCTCAACCTCGATTGGATTGCTAGATCGCCATGTATTACATATACTACACGTTTGGCAAATAGCTTTAGTGCAATCGCATTTTTCCTTTCATGCTAAAAAGCTATACATCTTATAGGGTAAGCATTTTGCGTACCTGATTAAGATAAATTAAGCGTACGATATATTCGCACAATACATTATTCTGACACAACTAAAGTACAGTAAAAGGTGAAAAAAAGCAAACAAATGTACTAAGCTGATTTTTTCCGGCTCAGAGCTTGCGTTCCTGCGAATTTCATGAGCAGCAGGTGAATTCTATTCGCTCAAGCTTGGTGCTTGTTCCACAGAGGTACTTTCCCAGTGACTCAGGATGACAGCGTTAACCGTGTTGCTAATGACATTTAAAACAGTTTTCAAGCCGTCAGTTAAGCGATCGACACCTGCAACGAGGGCTACGCCTTCCACTGGTAGTCCGGCGGCTGAGAGTACGGTAGTCATCATAATAATTCCCGCGCCTGGTACGCCTGCGGTACTAAATGAAACCAGAAAAGTACTGAGGGCGATCGCCAGCATTAGTGATGGAGTCAGTGGAATCTGATAGAGTTGGGCGATAAATAGAGCGTTAAACCCTTGTAAAATTGCCGAACCATCGCGTTTTAAAGCCGTACCTAAAGGAATAGCAAAACTAGCAATATCTTCGCGCATTCCATAGTTTTCTTGGGCATTTTGTAAAGCAATTGGTAGCGCTGCATTAGAACTTGCCGTACCGAATGCTAAAGATAAAGTTGGGAAAAAACTTTGAAAAAAATGTACTGGCTTGGCTTTAAGGATGAAGAGAACGAAAGCATAAAAGCCAATCATAATTATCGAACCAATACATAAGCCAATAACATACACCAAGAGCTTAACAATTAATTCTAATCCTTGCGTAGCGATCGCCGAACTAATTAAAGCAAAAACTCCAATTGGAGCTGTATATAAAATCAAAGATAGAATTTTCTCAAAAATAAAATAAACACTTTCTATTAAGCTAACAAAGCTTGTTGCTCTATCTCCGACTAATTGAATAGCAACACCAATTAAAGCAGCAGAAAAAATCGTTTGTAGCAGATTTCCCGTGCTTAACGCTTCTAAAGGATTAACCGGAATTAAACTTACTAACCAATCAATCAAAGATTGCTTTTGGACAATTTGTGTAGTTTCTGTAATTTGAAAGCCAGTGACTCCAACTCCAGGTTTCAAGACAATCGCCAGCAAGATACCTAAACCAACTGCGATCGCGCTGGTAACTGCATAACTAGAAATTAGTTTTAGCGTGTATCTACCGACTTGAGTTGCATTTTGAATCCGAGTTAAACCAAGAATCAGCGAAGAGAAAACGATCGGCACAACTACAAATTGAATTAAACGTAAGAAAGCTTCGCCGAGGGGAGAAAGTAGGTAGTAGTCGAGAAATACGATCGCGTCTGGAAAGCCATAAATTAATAAGATCCCAAAAGCAATTCCTAATCCAAGCGCAGCTAAGATTAACGTTGATATTTTCATTAAATCAACTATTTTGACAGAACTTTTTACCTGAGTATATATTATAATGTTTCATAAACACAGCTTAAAAACTCTTTGTGTCCTTCTTTGCGTCTTCGCGTCTTTGCGCGACATAAAAAAATATCCTTCTCCAACTATATAGAGAGGATAAAAAACTAAGTCTCCTCAACTACAATATCTTCTCCAAAAATTGCTTAGCGCGATCGCACTGAGGATTAGTAAAAAACTGCTGAGGCGACGCATCCTCCGCTAAACGTCCTCCATCTAAAAACAAAATGCGATCGGCAACTTCGCGCGCAAATCCCATTTCATGAGTGACGATCGCCATTGTAATCTTAGTTCTAGCAAGATCTTTCATAACTTCCAACACCTCCTTCACCATTTCTGGATCGAGGGCTGAAGTTGGCTCATCAAACAACATAACTTCTGGTTTCATAGCCAAAGCACGAGCGATCGCCACTCGTTGCTTTTGTCCCCCAGATAACTTTGATGGATATACCTTTGCCTTTTCTGCCAAACCAACTTTCTCCAGCAGTTCCATTCCTGCTTCACGGGCAGTATTTTTTGGGACTTGCTTCACCTTAATTGGAGCATAGGTGACATTATCTAATACTGTCATGTGTGGAAATAAATTGAAATGCTGAAACACCATACCGACATTTTGACGAATTTTCATAATATCAGTGTGGCGGGAAGTAATATCAGTACCATTAATATAAATTTTACCCGCAGTTGGTACTTCTAGTAAGTTTATACATCGCAAGAATGTAGATTTTCCCGAACCAGAAGGTCCAATAACTGCAACGACTTCTCCTTTTCTAATTTGGGTTGAAATCCCTTGCAAAACTTTGAGACTGCCAAAAGATTTCTCTAAATTTTCAACGTGAACAGCAGCATCTCGCTCAAGTACTACGCTGTAATCTTCTTTCAAGTACATATCCCCCCCAAGTCAAACTCATGACTAATAAGTAGTAAATTAAACCCGCAAACAGCAGCGGTTCAAAATAGATATATTTTTCTGCTCCAACGATTTGAGCGCGACGCAAAAGATCGGCTACGCCTATTGTAGAAACTAATGCCGAATCCTTAAGTAAAGTAATACTTTCATTCACCAAAGCTGGTAAAATGTTTTTGATTGCTTGAGGCAAAATAATATCTAACATCATCGGCTGGTAGGCAATTCCTAATGACAAAGCTGCTTCCCTTTGTCCCTTATCGACTGCCAAAATACCCCCGCGAATTGTCTCAGAAATGTACGCTCCTGAGTTGAGGGTAAAGGTGATGACCCCTGCTAATAAAGCGGGAATATCAAAGCCCGTGAGTTGTGGTGTAGCATAGTAGACTAGAGCAATTTGTAGAAGTAAGGGCGTACCACGAAATATAGAGGTATAGGCATTAGCAAGCCATACCAACGGCTTAAATGTAGAAATTTTTAACAGTGAAAGAATCGTTCCCCAAATAAAGCCGAAAAAGACAGACAAGGCACTAAAAAGTAGTGTAGTTCCTACGCCTTCAATAATGAAAGGAATACTGGCAGAAATATTACCCGAACCCGATGTTGCTGTGTTGGTAGCTGGTTGTTCGTTATTCCCAAACCATTTATTAATCAGATTTTTTATTTCACCGCTGTCCTGTAATTGTTTGAGAACGCGGTTAAAATCGCCAACTAAATTTGAGCCTTTGGGAAAAGCGATCGCAGATCCAGCTTCTTCTGTATTAGCAAGAGTATGAAATTCTAAATCTGGATTATTGACAACAAAACCTTTAGCGATCGTGTCTTCAATAATTGCTGCTTGAATTCTACCAGATTTGACTTCTTGGATAATTTCGCCAATTCTGTTTAAAGGAACTAAATTTACTCCTTTAAATTTCTTTGCTGCTTTTTCTTGCAGAGAACCGAGTTGAACGCCGACTTTCTTGCCTGCTAAGTCTGCCGCTTTAGTAAGATTACTTCCTTTCTGGGCAATAATTGTATTTTTAGCTTCGTAATAAATCTCAGAAAAATCAACATTCTTTCTGCGTTCGGGGGTGGGTGTCATTCCCGCCATCGCAAAATCAGCGCGTCGAGATTGCAGAGCCGGAATAATACCGCTAAAATCAGTATCGCGAATTTCTAGCTCAAAGCCTAATTCTTTGGCGATGTATTTTGCAATATCAACATCAAAGCCGATGATTTCGCCTTTACCTTTTGTCGTGTCGCGAAATTCGTAGGGTGGATAGTCGGCTGATGTCACCATCACCAGCTTTTTACCTGCATATGGCTGTTGAGCGACTAGCTCGTTTCCCCAGCCAAAGCAGAGATTAACGAGTAATGCCGTACTGAATAAAAGTGCAAACAAAAGCCTTTTTTTTCTGGGCATAGCAATCAACTTTTGTTTTTATCTGTGGAATTGAACTGTTGCTAAGCTATATTTGAGAGATTTTAAGAACAGTTCCAACTATCCTAAGACTTATTTTCAGAGTTAGGCGATCGCTTTGCTACAAATTTATCGCAATTCTCAATTGCGTGCGTGACATTTGTAGGGGCGTACGGCTGTGCGCCCCTGCACCCTTACAAAGGGGGAAACTAAAGACCTCTTTTCAACTCTGTTGAAGGATCGAGCGCGTAACTCCTGTTAGAATTAAGACTAAAATCTTTTTAGCTTTTGCAGATCGACTTTTTCTTTGTCCAAATTTCTGAGTTGGATTTTTTGCTGTTCTAAATTACTTTTAAGTAACAACTGATTCTTTTCAATATCGATAATATAAGCATTAAATTTATCGTTAGCAATTTCTAAAGCATCTTTCAACCGCTTCTCTTCTGTCTCTAAAACTGTCGTAATTTCCAGAACTAATTTCTCGACTAAATTCTTACTCAAAGACTGATAGTGATTGGATAATTCTTTTCTTAACTTATCGGCGATCGCCTCTAGCTGAAGCGTGGTATCTTTCTGATAAGTGTAGGTCAGCAAACAAATTAATAAAAATATCACAATACCAAATAGGATAGGATTCTCTCTTAGAGGTTGGGTAATACTGGAAATAACTTGCTTGCCACCACCACTGACTCTTATACCAACAAACATCGCACCAAAGCCAACTAGAAAAGTAAATTGCATCATGTTGGCTCGGATTTGCTTCAGGACGTATGTTAATGGAGAAACCCCCTGATAGCGACCTTCATAAGGAGCTTCAATGAACGAATTCATTAAGCTTTTTTGAATATCTATACGTCGATCGGAATAAAATAGAGATTTATCTAGGTTTATCGATGGTAAAAAATTGAGTGTTTTATAGACAGTTTCAACTATGGTATTTAATCCACCTTCACCATAAGTTGTAGTCACTAATTGCCATTCTTTATCTGCCCATTTTTTCAATTCATGGCTGCAAAAATATGTCAGATCGGCGTTGACGTTTCCATTCGCAGTGACTGGATTTTCTGTTCTTAGTTGAATATATTGAAATCCACCTTTTTTCAAAACTTGCGGTTTTAGTCGCTCGATAAACTCTTCAACTTTGTACGTAATACTTTTTTTACTATACGTATCTAATAAAGCAGCTTTCGATTGATTGAGTTCGAGCTTAACTTGCTTAAAAAACTTATCTTTGTCATCGCTAGCTTTTCGTAAAGCTTTCTTCGCCTGCTCTTTTACATCGTCAGTTGCTAAACATTTAATTCGAGCTTCTTCTTGCTGAAGTTGTTGGGCGATCGCCTCAGCTTCGCGATCGAGAACTTGCTCGATGACGCTAAGTTCTTTTATAATTCGTGCAGTCAATCGTTGAGCTAAAATATCTTCTGGCTTACCTTTAATAAATGTTTCTAAAGATTGACAAAATTTTTCTAGTTCCTGTTGCGCTACTGAATTAATTTCGGAGGTTTGAGTTTGGAGAGAGAACGAACTGAGAGATAGAACTACTAATTCAAAAACATCACTTAGATCTTGAGTGCGCAGCCAGGCTTCAACTTGAGTTAAACTCGGGATACTACCAATAACGACGCGCTTAGCGATCGGTACTGTATTAGCGATCGTTATTAATCCCTGCCAAGCGTTTCTAAGTGTGGCGAGATCGCACACCAAACAAAGAATATCGCAATCGAGTATTTCTACTAAAGATTCTGGATATTCAGTCGTTAAACTGTACTCAAACACAAATTCTGGATAAGCCGAACTTGCTGATGCGGCGAGAGTAATGCGATCGCCTGTCTGTAATTTTTGGCATCCTTGTAATCGAACTCCATTAATATAAGTCCCATTAGTGCTGTTGCGATCGCAAATTTCCCAAGCTAAATTTCCACAAGGACTAATTTGAGCGTGATTCCAAGAAACTTTTTTATACAAACTTGAATTAATCGCTATTTCGCTATCAGGATTACGTCCGATACTAGTTGTTTCAGTAGTAGAAAGCGGGTATACTTTTTCGTTGCTAGATGTCGATAATACTAGTGTGGCACTTCCTGCCGATCGCACGGGTTCGATCTGCTTTGGTAAAGAGCTGACTCCAACCTGATAAAATTGCGATAACCTATGCCGCTCGAAATAAATTTGAAGCGATCGCGCTGCAATCGAGTTAGTGCTGACAATTTGTAATTTTATTTTTTCTGTTTTGAGACAAGCGGCAATTTTTTCTAATTCTTGAAAAACCGTTCTAAATTTTCGATCTCGCTCAAAGTTAGTGCTGACAAATTTTTGAATTTCCTGAATTCGTGTTTGTAGCTTTTCATGTTTAGGTGACATAAGATGTCAGTTATCAGTTATCAGTTATCAGTTATCAGTTATCGTAGGGGCGGGTTTTGACCAAAAATTTAGAGCTTTGGTTGTCAATCTATTTGCTAAACCCGCCCGTACAGTTATTCAGTGTAGAGACATTACATGTAACGTCTGTACAAAGTGATTAGTTATCAGTTGTCAGTTGCCAGTTATGAGTGACAAACAATCAACCACTCACAAATGACAAATAACAAATGACTAATAGACAAACACACTACCAACCTGGACTATTATCCTCACTTGTGCTGTTACCGTTTGGTTCTTGTTCGATCGTACTGTCAGGTACTGCTTCGGCGGCGCTATTATTGTCATCCACGCATCCAAATGCTGGATCGCCGTTGGGACATGGATCTGAAGCAGGTGGCTCGACAAATGTAGAAGTTTGTTTCAACTCTGGGATTGATGCTTCAGGAGTCGATTTAGCAGCTTTACTAGATACTGGAATCTTCTGCTGTATAGGAGAATTTACAGCTTTGACAACTGGCTGTGGCTGTTGAGGCAGGACTTGAGCTGGTTTAGCAGCAGCGGGAGATGGACTTGTTGGATTTGGTTTTTGCGCCAGTCGAGAATTAGCTTGCTCGACAATTTCGTTACGTTTTGTATTCCAAAATAGCGTGCTGGATGGAATTTTTTTAGCTGTGTTAACTGCATCCTGCCATCGACTTTGACTGAGTGCTTGTTCTGCTAGTTTTAAGTAGTCTTGATGCGTTTTTGATTCTCTTTCCCAAGTGGCGACTGTTTGTCTTACGTCTTTAAAAATAGAGCTTTTTGGAGGAATTGCTCTGGTTAATAAGACAGCTTTTTCAAAATCACCATCTCTTTCATAAGCGTCTTTCGCTTCTTGAAAAATTCTCTTAGACCACTGACTAGTGAGTAGTTGAGCTTCTTCAAACAAAGGTTGCTCGGCTGGCACTGTAGACACGATCGCTAGCGCCTCAGCAATTTTGAATTCCTCTGCTAAAGCTTTAGCTTGAGCGATGCGACACTCATTAACCGATTTCGTTAAATTTGTTTGTGCTTGTTTATCTTCAATGGTATTGCTGCTAGGAATGTTAATAGTTGCGCCATGCTTGATGCATTCTTCGTATTGTTTTGCTTTTTTCAACACTTCAACTTGTGCCAAGCCAGATTTGATGCTTTCTTTATTCATCACGATCAGTCCGAAAGCAGCCGCGACACTAACGACAGCAGCAGCACCCATAGTCATTCCCAAAGGAGATTTGAGTTTAGCAGCAAAATTAGCTAAACCACCCGATCGCTTGCTAGGTTGAGTGCTGGATGAATTTGTCGTGACGTTTTGGTTCGTCGCTGGCTGAGTGAAGCTAACTGGAGTACTAGGAATTGACTGCGCGGAAAATTGAGTGCTGGGAGCTGTCTCTGGTAAGACGGCATATTGACTTGCTGGTTGCGTCTGCGAGTATCTAGAACGTTGGTCTAACTCTGTAGTTGCATAACCAGCGTTGATTGAGGATGGCGATCGCAATGCTTCTATAACTTCAGATGCCGACTGATAGCGTTCTCTAAAGTCGTAGCGTACCATTTTATTGATAATTACTGCGAGGCGATCGCTAACTTGTGCCTGACCTTGCCAGTCAATTTCTCCCTGAAAATTTTCTCTTAAATCTTGCGTCGTAAGTCCGGTGAGTGCCTGAATTGCAATGACTCCCAGCGCGTAGATATCGCTATTGAATTGCGGTCTACCTCGCGCTTGTTCCGGTGGCATATATCCGACAGTACCCACGGCGATCGAGGCGCTAACTTGGCTTTGAGCTGTCAGCAGTTGGACGTTAATCTCTTTAACAATACCAAAATCTACGAGGACTAATTTATTATCTTGTTGGCGACGAATTATGTTATTTGGTTTGACATCGCGATGGATTGCTCCCTGCTGATGCACGAAGTTAAGAATCCCTAACACGTCTAAGAGCATTTGGATTACTCGATCTTCATGCCAGCGACGACCGCCGAACAACTCCGCACTCAGCAAATGTCCTTCGATTAACTCTTGCACCAAATAAAATTCTTGGTCTTGCTCGAAATATGCTAGTAATCTGGGAATTTGGTCGTGAATTCCTAGTTTTTCTAAAATTTTGGCTTCTTTATCAAATAATCGTCTAGCTGCGATTAAAAAGTTGGTATTGTTGTTTGCTGGCTTCAAATGTTTGACCACACAGCAAGGATTACCAGGACGACGGGTATCTTCAGCAATGTAAGTTTGGCTAAATCCGCCTGCACCCAAGACTTTCAGGACTCGATAACGTCCATCTAATAATTGACCTAGCATTGATTTGATATTTCGCGAGTTAAAGATGCATTCAATTGAAAAGTAGATGATTTCGGATTTTATCTATTTTTTATTTACTTTTTGTTAAAAATTTGGTTGGTTAAGATAATCCGCAATCAGACAAGCAATTCTAAAACATAACTATGACAGATTTACGTATTATGAAATCATAAGCTTTGCTAAAAATATTTACTGTTCTAATTACGCAGTACAATTACCATAAAGTAGGGGCGCTTTCTCTGTGCGCCCCCTACAAAGATCGCGCACGCAATCGAGAATTGCTATAACTGCCACAGCGCGATCGCCTTGTCGCGATCGCCACTAGCGAGGAATTGCCCGTTCGGACTAATCGCGATCGCCCCAACTTGCCATGCATAGCCGCAGATAGCGTACACTTCCTCTACTACACTCAGATCCCACAGTTTGAGTAATTTATCTTCAGTCGCGATCGCTAGCAGTTTACCATCAGGACTAAAGGCGATCGCGTTGACCGCAGCCCGCAAAGCTGGCAAAGCAGATTCTTCACCCGTATCGATATGCCACAGTTTAACAATCTTATCTGCACCGCCACTAGCGATAATTTGACCGTCAGGGCTAATAGCAACCGCATTCACACCTAATTTGTATCCTTCCAGTTTGTGGATTTCTGCACCCGTGCCGAGATCCCATAGTCTCACGGTTTTATCCGCGCTGCCACTCACTAGCATCTGACAATCAGAGCTAAACGCAACGCTATTTACAGCCGAACCATGACCGACAAAAGTAGAGATTTCTTCAGCCGTGCTGAGGTTCCAGAGTTTGATTGTCTTATCGGCGCTACCACTGGCAAGAACTTGACCGTCAGGACTAAACGCAACGGCATTAATCGCCGATTTATGTCCGTTAAAGGTATTGACAACTTGCCCAGTATTGAGTTGCCACAATTTGATTGTTTTATCAGCACTACCACTGGCTAGCATCTGACAATCAGAGCTAAACGCAACTGTACGTACCAAATCTGAATGTCCGGTTAATTTCAGAATGATTGGACTTAAATCAAGCTCCCATAAGCTTTTCCCAGTGTCGGGTAGTGCTGGAATCGCAGAACTTGCAGAAATGATAGCAGATACAGGTTCGGGGTTTGAAGCGATCGCCGCAGGTTGTTCCACCACTTTAAGCTGTGGTGCTGGCTCCGCTGTCTCAATTTCAGGAGTAGGTGGCTGTACTGCTTCAGGTTGCGGTGGTTCTGGTGTAGCAACTATTAGTTCAAACTCAACTGCTGCTGCTACAGGAACAACTGGATTCGCATTAGCTTCTGTTGGTGGCTTTTGAGCGCTCGTCGGAGCTTTGACGAGTACAGTCGCAGGCAAAGCTTGGCATTCAAACAAAAAATCTGCACCTTCCCAACTGAGGGTAATGCGATCGCCCGATTGTAACCTCCGCCATTCTTCGCCAATTTGCTTACCGTTAATATACGTGCCATTAGTCGAGCTGAGGTTGCAAACTTCCCAGACAGGCTCGGAGCTTTTTTGCTGACGCAGCTTAGCATGATAGCGCGAAACAGTCGTGTAACGCTTAGGATCGAGGGCAATTTGACAATCAGGCGATCGCCCGATGACAATTTCTTCGTTATGAGAGAGAAAATAACGTGGTTGTTCTCGCGCTCCCGCTGGCTCGGAAGATTCGCAAAGCGTCAGTGTAGCAGAAGATTGCATTGTCAGTTATCAGTTATCAGCGAGCGGTTATCAGTGTAGAGATACGACATCTTACCTGTTATACAAACACCAATCGGTCTTGCATTCAAGAGAAGAGATCGACCCAAACTTGCGATCTCTTCGTAGAACAAACTAACTCATTTTTTGACAGGTACGATCAATTGCCGTACAATACTTAGTATAGTTGAACATAGTTAGACATATTTGGACAGTATTTGGACACAATTATTATGCATAACACGGCAAATAAAAGCCGTAAGCCTATAAGAGAACGTGCTAAGGGTGAACGGTTAGAGGCTCGCGTTACTAAAGAGCAAAAAGAGTTGTTTCAGCGAGCTGCCGATCTCCAAGGGCGATCGCTGACAGATTTTGTGATTAGCAGTGTAGCTGAGGCAGCAAAACAGGCGATTCAGGAACAGGAGCTGATGATTTTAAGCGCGCGCGATCGAGCAGTTTTTGTTGAAGCACTGCTTAATCCCCCAGAGCCAAGCAATAAACTACGAGCTGCCGCTAGACGTTATAAGCAAAAAATGGAATTGTAGGTGAAATCGCTCAATGGATTTTGATTATTTAATAGAGCCGCTGGGTTCAGAGCATAACCGAGCGGTTTTTTGTTGCGGCGTTGAAAAACTAGATCGTTATCTTCAGAAGCAGGCAGGACAAGATGCTCGTAATTATGTTGCTATTCCTTACGTCTTGTTTGACAAAACCTCTAATGTCGTTATTGGGTATTACACGTTGAGCGGAACGAGTATTATTGCAGGAGAACTACCAGCCCAGATAGTTAAAAAGCTGCCGAGATATCCAAGTTTACCAGCAACTTTGCTGGGACGATTAGCAGTTGATGAAAATTACCGAGGCAAGGGATTAGGCGAAGAGTTATTGATGGATGCCTTGTACCGTAGCCAGTCACATGCAAATAGTGTCGCTTCAATGGCTGTAGTGGTTGATGCCAAAGATGAAAAGGCTCGTTCTTTTTACGAACATTATGACTTTATTCCGTTTCCAGATCGTCCAAATCGACTGTTTTTGCCAATGACTACGATAGTCAAGATGTTTAACTATTCAACTTAAAGCTTGACTTGCCTTTTTGGATCGCAGCTACGTCACTTCAAGCGATCGCTCATTCGAGGCGATCGGTTTCCAGCGGAGATTGAGTCGGTGGATCGATCGCGAATTTTGCTAAGCGCCTCCTGAATTCATCGAACGCGACATAATGAATAAAGATGGGGCAAGAGTGTAAGTCATACTTCTTGCCCTAGCAGATTGTAAGATAAGACTTTCAAGATTTAAATCAGCAGCGCTATGCAATCAGCAGTAGGTTCTGACCAATCTCCCGCAATGGATGCACCGAAACAGGGGCTACCAGTCACCATCATTACAGGCTTTCTCGGTAGCGGTAAAACAACTCTGCTCAATCACATCCTGACTAACCAGCAAGGTCTCAAAACAGCCGTTTTAGTGAATGAATTCGGCGAAATTGGGATTGATAACGAGTTGATCGTCACCACAGGCGAAGACATGGTGGAGTTGAGTAACGGTTGTATCTGCTGCACGATTAATAACGATTTGGTGGAAGCCGTTTACAAAGTGTTGGAACGTCCAGAAAAAGTTGATTATCTCGTCGTAGAAACAACAGGAGTTGCCGATCCTCTCCCTGTGGCGCTGACTTTTCTAGGCACGGAGTTACGCGACATGACACGCCTAGATTCGATCGTCACGGTCGTAGATGCGGCAAATTACAGTTTGGATCTGTTTAACTCTCAAGCAGCTTACAGTCAAATTGCCTATGGAGATGTCATCATTCTTAACAAGGCGGATTTAGTTGAGGAAGCAGATCTCGATCTTTTAGAAGTCAAGATTCGGGATATTAAAGATGGGGCAAGAATTTTGCGGACAACGCGATCGCAAGTTCCTCTCCCATTGATTCTTAGCGTCGGTCTGTTCGAGTCGGATAAGTATTTCGATACTCCCGCCGGTCACGACCATCACGACCATCACGACCATTCAGACTGCGACCATCACGACCATCACGACCATCACGACCATTCAGACTGCGACCATCACGACCATCACCATCATCACTCCGATCACTTAGAGAACGATGGTTTTACCTCAATATCTTTCCAAAGCGATAAGCCACTGGCAATTAGAAAGTTTCAGTATTTTCTAGACAACCAACTTCCTGAAAATATCTTCCGCGCCAAGGGGATTATGTGGTTTGAGGAAAGTCCAAAACGCCATATTTTTCACCTCTGCGGTAAGCGCTTTACTCTAGAAGACGAGGAATGGAACGGCAAACCCAAAAAGAATCAACTGGTACTGATCGGACAAAATCTAGATCGAGAGGCTTTGCTTCAACAACTACAAAACTGCATTTGTCTGCCTTCTACCAGTCGTGGTAAAGGGTTTGGCAAAGGATGACAATATGGCGCAAAGATGCAGAGCTGATTTAGCGCCTTTGCGGGAAATACTTGGCATTACATTCGTAGGGGCGCACAGTTAGCTGTGCGCCCCTACGCACTGTGTACCCTACGTAACTGAAAACAGCGACTTATGTTAGGAGATATTGCGATCGCATCTCCACAAATGTAAAAAAATGTATTTCTAGCTACAGACGTATTTATTTATCCGCCAAGTCATTGTAAAATCGTATCAATAAATACAGTTTTACTTATAACCGTGTCACAAATCGATTGGGAAGAAGCTTTTGAATATTTGCCAGGACTCGTAGTCGAACTGAAGTCTCGTCCCGGCGTAATTGATACGATCGCGGCTTACGATCTAACTATGGTTCCCCCCATTTGGTTAGAGAAAGATCCGCGCCCCCGCTATCCCCACGAATTGCAGATCGTCTCGCGGGAAAGAGTACAGGCGTGTCAACTGGTAGAGACAGTTAACAGTTATTAGTGGTGCATGGTGCGTGGTGCGTGGTGCGTGGTGCGTGAAAATACTACCGATCGGCGATCGATGACCAATGACCATTAACGGCTATTTTATTAACTAGTTAACAATACAGAGCTTACTCTAATCGATCAGGTGAAATTCTTTGAGTGCGGGTAGAAAATTTCGGTTTTCGTGGCTCGAACGGCTGAGTTTAATTAACGCAAATCTTTCTACGGGTGGTAAATTTGCCCATTGCTCTGAACTAAGCGCCACGCCAAATTCGTCAGCTTTCTCCCCAACACTAGCAGGAACGGTTGCTGCATTCATCCAATCGGGGTTGTCTTCTACTGGTAGTTCGCTAGCTGATTTACCAGTATATTGAAAAACTAAGTCTTGCAACCACTGACGATATGCTTGAATTTCTGCTGGCGTAGTACAGGGGCGATCGATTAGTGCTTGTCGATCTTCCTGACTGAATTGGTTCCATTCAGGTAATTTCAGTTTAATTCCACAAGTATCTAACTTGTAACGTACCTGCATGGGAATACAGCGCAGGGAGTCTACAAAGTCAGCTTCAAATTGAAAAAATCGTGTCATATCATGATTCGCGATGCGAGAAGGGCATTAGATATAAAGCATCGCCCATCCTTCCAGCGTAAAACATCAGCAACCCATCTCGGACAACTGGCAATCGCGAATGCAAAATTCGGGATTAGGTTGCTAACCGCTGCCGCGTTGGTCACTGGTCACTGATAACTGTTAATGTTGTGTTTTTTCTTGTAGTACAGAAAGCATTTGTTTTCTGACCGCATTCGCCCAAAGATCGAAGTTAAAATCTTTGCTATCGGCGATCGCGTTATTTGTCACGGGTTGAGTTTTTTGATGTTGTGCTTTTTTATCCATTGTGCCTCTGAGTAATAGATTGAGAAATTTTGTGGTTAGTAATATCTATACAAAATTAGTCATAAATAATAAACAGTTATGATGTGGAAAATGCATCATAGTGATTAGCTTTTAGAATATACAGGAAAGTAATACTGTTACTCAAGCATGAATTTGTACTTAACTTGAGCAAAAAGAATTAACAGTTTGACTAAATTGCCTGAAAAGCTCAAGTATATGCAATAAAGCGCCCGCAAATGACAATTCCTGTCCAAACGAGTAAAGAGATAATGGCGATCGCTTTTACAAAAATTAATTGTTTCATCTGACGCGATCTAGAAAATTGCCAGTGGAATATGGCTGCATTCAGTAGAGCGATCGCAAGTAGTAGCAGCTTAAATCGAAATGCAGGGTTTACAGCCAATAAGGTTGCTTGAGCGGCAAACAGTAGTAATCCCGAACCGACTACGACAATAAAACTCATCCGTGCTAACCGCAGTAGGTAGATTACGCCATCAGCAACAGAAAGGCGACGATAGTAACCCAACAATCGCAAATCGAAAATGGTGACACAGCCAACTAATACGGAAAATCCGAGAATGTGTATCACCTCCAACCAAGGATAAAACTGTCGTGCGAGTTCGCCAATCGCAGAATACTCCAGCCATTCCAAACTATTCACTGGCTCAACTCCGACATCCATTGACTTGATTGGCGGTTTTTGCTCGTGCAACTGTCGTGCCATCAGTTAGACGTGCTAAAAGTATCCTGAGTTGATTTGGCGGCTCGCAATTACGCAACACTACTAACTGTACTGAGTTTCCCACTTGCAAACGGTCTTGCAAAGGAGCAACCATCGAAGTTACGGGTGGAAATTCAACCCTTTGCTGCGTTCCTAACAATTCAGGAGAAACTGTCAACTGTTTTTGAGTATCTGTCCCTAATTCGCTAGCTGACAACTGACGAAACTCGGGTGGCACTTCTAGATTTTTAGGTATTTCTACAATGAGAGTACTGTGGGGAGATTGCCAGCGCACTTGCCGCACGGTTCCTTGTACGTACAGCGGACGGCTGGCATCGTATTCTCCTGTAAAGCCGTGATGGGCTGCTACTTCTTTAGTAACGCTTGCGGCTGAAAAGAGAACGATGACGGTAGTTATTCCCAGTTGAGTCCACTTTTTAGAAATAGACATGGAATTCCTCCTCTATCATTTTTAGGGAATTAATTTGACAACATGAGCGCCCCGCATTACGGGGATTTTTACATCTAGTTGCACTAACTTGGGTTCTATACCGTCCACCACGCGCCAGAAATCGATTGTTGTCTGTTCTACAGATCTCTGTGGGTTGAAGTGAGCGAAATTTGCCACGGCAAGAAACTGACCGGAAGCATCAAAGGTAATTCCTTCAGGTAAAATGCCTTCAAACGGATACGAGCCTCTAGGGGTGAGTATTCCAGTTTGGCGATCGAAATCGAGTAACGTTAGTGAAGAGTAGTAAGTTAAGCGCGGGTCTTTAGGTGGTAAAAACGAATTTTCCATATTCAGCGATACAACTCGTCGCCCATCGGGACTAATAGCAAATTCTTCTGCTGAAGCACCTACAGGGGCAGTTGAAACGATTGTATGCGCGACTTTCCCAGCTCGATCTGCTGTATCGTTAAAATCAATAACTGCAAGTGTTGAATTACCAACGCCAACATAGAGATCGGCAGTTCCACCAAACCAATACAAATTTGTGACAATGAAGTGGCTGCCATCGGGAGTCCAATGCCCGACAGCAGGAAATTTACCTGTGATTAGCGGTTCGCCCCAAGCTTCTAGCTTGACGTTGTTACCTGTAACTTGATATCGCGCAAATCGAGCTTCGTTCTGCATGGCAAAGGTTCCAGCCAAAAAGTTGCCACGGGGCGAAAATTCAATATGCAATGGTGCTTCGGTCGCACCTGGAAATTTCAAAATAGACGGTTGACTTAGTTGCCCGTTGCTTTGAATCTGATAAATGTAAATATGCTCGTTTTCGTTGCGCGATACGCTGACGGCAAGTAGTCTACCATCGGGGGATAATGTTGCTGCCTGAGTCCGTCCTCGTATTTGTACTGTTTGCACGATCCGAGGCGAGGTAGGATTGGAAAGGTCGATCGCATTGATATTCTGTCCTGGCTGTAGTTGCGTCCTCTGTGTTGCTCTTAGAGGCGGTGAGCGATCGGTTTCTGTTACGTAGGCAAAGCGCCCATTTTGAGAAATAGCTAAATTTGAAGGCCAAGCCGTGACAGCATTAGATACGGGTAAGCGACTTGGTTTTAACTCCCGTAAACCATTGGCAAGGGGAATCAGCGATAGTTCGTCTCTCATCTGAGGCGATCGCGCCCCCAAGCTATTATCTATGTAAGCCGAAGCTACCATATCGGCATCAGATAGCACGGCAAGATAGCTCCCCTTAAATTGGAAATAGCTAGGAAAAATTTGACCTGTAAATGCTGAGGTGGTTGTTTGCTCGGAATTGGAACGTTCTTGAGCGATTCCGGCTTTGGTAAATAATCCGATCGCCAAAAGCATAATACAAGCGATCGCCCAAACTTTTCTTTTCATCGACGTATTTTACTTAAATTCTCAATTCGTCAACTTTTTTTGATGCTAGCCTGAGAATTGGTAAAAATTAATACAAATATTCCTAAAGATTGATTCACTATTAGTATCAATCGGTAAATGAGATGCAAAAAGATAAGCGATCGCTACTCCTAGCGTTATGAACTTAGCTTTATGAACATAGAATGGTTGCGTTGCTTTGTCGTCCTAGCAAAAACCCTAAATTTCAGACGCGCTGCCGAACAGCTACACATGGCGCAACCGTCTCTATCGCGGGCGATCGCTCAACTAGAAACAGAACTGGGAGTTAAACTTGTCAATCGCACCACGCGCCAAGTCCAACTAACAGCGGCGGGAAAAGTCTTTTTAACAGAAGCGCAAGCAGTTTTGCTTCGGACAGAGCAAGCAATTTGTACCGTGCGTCAAACTGCTATCCAAGCATCGGGAAGATTGGGCATAGGATTTACGGAAATGGCTTTACAGACAATTGTGCCAAAAGTCCTTTCTGTATTTCGCGATCGCTTTCCCCAGATCGAACTCGATATTCTGGAAGCCTGCACGGAAAACCAAGTAGAAGCCCTAAGACTTGCCAAAATCGATGTAGGATTTCTGCATCCACCCCTGCGCACGCCATTTTTGACAGTACTACCTATTTATCGAGAATCCTTAATGTTTGCCTTACCAGGCGGACATCCACTATCACTACAAAAGGCGATCGCTTGGTCGGAACTTGCTGATGAAACACTGATACTACACCAGCGACAGGATGGACCCGTATTGTACGACTATATTATCCATTGCTGCGAACGAGCGGGATTTACCCCCAAAATCGTTCACCGAACTACAGGACAAACTTTTATCGGCTTGCTAGCAGCACAATTGGGAATTAGCCTTCTAGCACCGAGTATGCAGCAAGTCAAAAATCCAGGAGTGGTATTTGTGGCGATCGGCGACGATGCACCAACATTGGAGTATGCTTTTACATGGCGACGAGAAGACGCATCACCCATAGTTGAAGCATTCCGTCAAGTAGTTGAAGAAGTTAATTGTTGAATGGTAATTGGTAGTTGGTAGTTGGTAAGTCGCAAGTCGCTACTCCCTACTCCCTGACAACTGAGCTAGCTCATAGATAACTCAAGGCTATTTTGTCACAGTAAAGGTAGCCAAGAATTAACTTAGAGGTCAAATGTATGACCCACGCTACCCTTAACTACGAAACTGCCCCAGGACATGAAGTTTTAGCAGCAGCAGGCAAAAAATATCTCCGTCCAGGCGGACGTTTGGCGACAGAGCAACTATTTCAATGGGCGAATTTTCAACCTGGGGAAACGGTTTTAGAATTAGCAGCGAGTTTTGGTTTAAGCGCGATCGCAATTGCTCAGCGCTATGGCGTGCGGGTTGTGGGAATTGAGAAAAATCCCGATTCTGTGGTTCTCGCTCGTGCTAATGTTGCCACAGCAGGTTTGAGCGATCGAGTTGAAATTATTGAAGGCGATATCTTTCATCTCGATCGCTTGACAGAAAAGTTTGATTATGTATTGGCAGAAGCGATCCTGACCATGCAATCTCCGCCAGGAAAAGCAAAAATCTTAGCAGGAATTCGCGATCGCCTCAAGCCTGGTGGTAAGTTTTTATCTCACGAACTGTTAGCACAAAATCGAGAAGCAGAGATTCACCGCGCTTTAGCACAAGCGATCCGAGTCAATTCTACCCCTTTATCAGAGTCTAGTTGGATTGCAGCTTGTAAAGCGGCTGGATTAACAGTACAGCAACATCAAACCGGAGAAATGGGATTGCTCAAACCGCAGCAAATGCTTGCAGACGAAGGTATTTTCAATTCAATCTGTATTTTGTGGAATATACTGACGCGATCGCAAATTCGGCAACGAGTTTTAACAATGCGCCAAGTTTTCCAAAAGTATCGCCAGGACTTAGGTTACATTATTTTGTCTGCTGTTCGCTCTTAAGCTCACACCTATCAACAATAGCTTTGAGCATTTTGACTTTTAACTTTTAACCGATGAACCCATGAGTACCACCCTATTACCCTTACGATCTTCATCCACGCAGTTACGCGCAAATATTGAATATCCCCAAGCTGGGGTATTGAGTAAAGTGCTGGTTAAAGATAGTTGCTGTCAATACACTCTGTTTTGTCTCGCGGCTGGAACTGAAATTTCCGAACATACATCTACTCGCAACGCTACCGTCAACGTGTTGGATGGCAAGGGAATTCTCACTCTAGAAAGACAAGACATTGTTCTAGAACCAGGAGTATTCGTCTTCATGCCTGCAAATGCTCCCCACGCTTTAACAGCCGAGGAAAACTTAGCTTTTCTACTAACCTTGTCAGAGAAAAATGAGTAGCGCAGCATAGCACAAATAAATCACCACTCAGTCACAGCGTCAAAAGCCCATAGCACCAAATTTTTCACTTTTGACTTTTGTACGGGCGGGTTTTGGCAAACGATCTTCGTTCATGATGAGGGATTCTCGCTAAACTCGCCCCTACGAATTTTTCACTTTTGTACGGGCGGGTTTTGGCAAACGATCTTTGTTCATGATGAGGGATTCTCGCTAAACCCGCCCCTACGAATTTTTCACTTTTGTACGGGCGGGTTTTGGCAAACGATCTTTGTTCATGATGAGGGATTCTCGCCAAACCCGCCCCTACGAATTTTTCACTTTTGTACGGGCGGGTTTTGGCAAACGATCTTTGTTCATGATGAGGGATTCTCGCTAAACCCGCCCCTACGAACTTTTAACTTCGCGTGCTATTTACTTTTTAAGGGAATTGATACAGGATACTTTTCTGGTTTGAAGGCTGGTGTGGGAGAGTGGGAGGCGAAATAGATACCTACGAGTAAAGTCGCTAAAGCGATCGCGCCAATTCCCAAATCGAGTAAGGAAGTCGATCTTTTGGCTGAAATCGCAGCTGTAGCTTTGCCAGTTGTATTTGGTATTTGTAATTGTGGGCGATCGCCCCAGCTATAAGAAACAGTCTCTTCTTCACCCAGTAAAGAGTGCGAATCTTGCGCTACTGTGGGTATCTGAGCCTGAGTACCATGTAATTCGTGAAAACCATAATGCAGTACGGGTTGATACCGATTTGCTAGAGGTTCTAGGGCTGCTAAGACTTCTGTTGCAGATTGGTAGCGATCTTTAAAGCCGTAGCGCACCATGTTATCTATAATTTGCGCTAGTTCGGGGCTGATTTTACGATAGTGTCGCCATAGAATTTCACAGGTATCTGGATCGGTATCTAGCTGAGTCGGATGAATGCCTGTCAAACCTTGAATTGCCACCATCCCCAAAGCATAGATATCACTGTTAGGACGAGGCTTGCCTCGTTCTTGTTCTGTGGGCATGTAGCCAGGAGTGCCGATTGTAATCGTTGCTGGTAAGCCAATGGAAAACGTATTGATCTTCTGCCCTTGCAGCGTCACAACCTGCGTCCATGCTTGTTTGACCGAGCCAAAATCAATTAGCACCAGACGGCGATCGTGCTTGCGCCTGAGCAAGTTATTCGGCTTGATATCGCGATGAATTAAGCCGTGCGAGTGAATAAACTCCAAGATTTGCAGTACTTCTTGCAACATGTAAAACACTTGGCTTTCATTCCAAGGCTTACCTGGTTGTAGTTCTGCACTTAAGGTATGCCCTTGTACGAATTCTTGAATGAGATAAAATTCTTGGTTTTCCTCAAAGTGGTCTAGCAGCCGAGGAATTTGATTGTGACACCCTAGTTTTTCTAAAGCTTGGGCTTCGCCTGTAAACAACCATCTCAACGTTTGTAGGGCATTAGGAGAACTATTGGCAGGTTTGAGATGCTTGACTACGCATGTAGGGCGATTGGAAATATGGGTGTCTTGAGCGAGGTAGGTCTGACAAAAACCCCCTGCACTCAGAACTTGCATGACTTGATAACGTCCCTCTAGTAACTTGCCTAACATTGTAGTTGACCGAAAGTTTTTGACCCAAATTTCTCGATCCAAATTTTTATGGACGGCAGCCCACTATTGGTTGCTCAATCGATCGCATTTGTACAATTTGTAAAGTTAACTCGATCTATTTCTAATAATCTGTTATCCAGTTATAGTTGTCTGTATATGCTGCACGGTTTCATTTAGCTTGGTTGGCGGACTGTAACGAGACTCATTCAAGTTTTACACTATCTTCATAGATTATAGAGCAGGGTTGCAGGCAATAAGAGCGATTAAAATCGCAATTCCTGCGTCATGCTCTGTTTGCTGCAATTTCTTGCAGGAATTTGAACATCTTCTTAACCGAGCATCGATTGCTCCCTTGCTAGGCAGAATGAGGCTTGTGACTTTGCCATGAGATCTCATAGAGTGACTGTAGCTAAAAAATGAAAGCAATTTATAAGAATAGCTTATGTAACTTTGTGTTATCTTGACCTACCTCTTGATATAGTTGCTGTTTTGAAGGGGAAGAATACAACTAGATTCATGAAATCGCATGTCAATTGAACAATTAGTAGGATAAATTTCAAATGCCGCATTCAGCAAATTTGATTGGAGGTGTTTCTGTTGGGGAGATGAAACTGCCTCAACCTTTAGCGAATTTGTCAGCAGATTATAACCAACTAAAACTGAATGTTTTTTTGTTGGCTAACTATAAATTTTACCCGCAGCAAATTGTTTCTTTAGAAAAAACGTGGGGTGGAGTTAGAATTAGACACACCGTTGCTGAATATCCTGCCAATATTGTTTTTTTGACTCAAAGTACTCAGAGCTTTTTTGATTACATTAAACAAGCTGGTTTTTTACCAGCAGCGCGTGTTGAGGAATTTCCTCGTCGAAACGGGAGTCCTATTTACTGGCAAGCTATCGTTTCAGCGCTTGTGTTATGGAATATTTTCTTATTAATTTGTGCTAATTATTCCTATCTAAATTTATCAGTTTCTACTTTAAGTTTACCCTTTTGGTTTGTTTTGTTCGTGTCTATTTCAGTACAGCGATCGCGCTTCGTACAAAGTTTCTTTCTCAAACCAAATCGCCATATAGAAGAAGTTGCCCCCGTGTTTAGATTTCTTGCCTTAGTATCTAGCCTGTTTGCAGTTTTATTCGTTGCTCAAGGTTTAATTTAGTAGAACTGCTTGATTTAGATTTTAGATTTAGGTTCAATCGCTATGGCAAAATAGCAGAGGGTAGAGTGCGGTAATCGGGGATCTAACACAGCTCGTAACGTTTGCTGCATTCCTAGCCCCAAGCTGCGATCGCCACAGTTTCGCAACAAAATCTATAGTTTTAATCAATTGTGAGAGCAAAAGACTATAAAATCATTTTTAACGATTAAATCTACAGTTATCAAAATTCAAAATGGATGTGAATCCACAAGAAGTCAAACAAGTTGCCTCCCAAATTCTAGCCGGGATGCTTGCCAATCCTCATATTTACCCTAAAGTTAGCGATGAAGGTGGTCAGGGACAGCAAGAACAAGAACTGATCGTTGTATCAGTTGAAATGGCAAAAAAGTTATTAGAAAAGATAGAACAGACAAATTAATCAGTCGTAAGTTAGAAACTACTTACTAATGACAAATGATAAATGACCAATAAATTATTCAGGTGATAAACGATGGATTTTCAGGATTTTCTCAAACGGCAATATACTCAAGTTACAGTTGGAGAATTCAAACCGGGCAGGTTTGAAGAAGCAAGAAGAATTTACGAACAGGCAGTTTCAACTTATAGACATGGATTTAAAGGTGCATATCTTCTGCAAGAACCAGGGACAGATCGAGGCGTTTCTGTGATTTTCTGGGAAAGTGTAGATGAGATGGAAGCTAACGAGCATGAGGAAAACTACAGGAGCATACTAAAAAAGATGTCTCCTTTATTCGATCGCGCTCCTACAACTACTCTTTATGAAGTGGTTTGTCAAATTCAGCCCCAGGCAGCGGAAGAGAGCTGAGAGGGGAAGAGAGAGTCGCGGAGCTGAGGGAGCTGAGGGAGCTGAGGGGGAAAAGAATCAACCGTCAACCAATGACCAATGACCAATGACCACTGATAACTGTCAACAAGAGCGCTATCTTTTCTTTCCTAAAGCAATCATCGTTGAACCGTTGGGGAAGTTTTTGAATAGATACCAATCTAACATGCCAAAACCAACGCAAGCTTGAGGTATGCGCTTAAATAGTCTACCTTTAGGGGCAAGGGTTTCAAATAAATGGGCGCGATGATAGATTTTATAAATATCTATCCCGACCTCAGAGCATAGAGATTTCAGGTGGCGATCGCAAAGTCGGCGTAGATGCCCTGGTTCATCGGTTTTAAATCTGCCATAACCATCAAATGATGGCTGCAAGCCTCCCGTCAAGCGATTTTGCCACCATTCAAAAGAAAATTTATTGGCGCAAGGCGTGGATAATATTGTCATCCCTTGCGGTTTGAGTAATCGACCGATCTCTCTCATAGACTGAGCAACATCACCTACATGTTCTAGAACTTCTATGGAGATGATGAGATCGAAAGAATTGTCAGGTAAATTAACTGTTTCATCACTCATGGGAGTATATTGAGCTGATGAATATAGATTTTTAGCAATTGTTAATGCTTCGTCTGATATATCACAGCCGTGGAGAGCAGATGTAGGAAAGAAATCTTTTAACAAATTGAGATATCGTCCTTCGCCACAACCATAATCTAAAATCGATGCTGGATTGAAACCGCTCGATTTTATTTGCTTCAATATATCTTGCATTGCATAAAATCTACAGGACTCAAATAATCCTGAAAAGTCCTGCATATAACCTGCTTGAAACCGAGAATCATAAAACTTTTTTTGGTTTTGGAGTGCCTCGTAGGAATAGGACTGTTCGTTCATGTTTTGTTAAGGATAGGGATTGGAGAGTTGAGGGAGCAGTTATCAGTGACCAGTGAATTCCGAATTCCGAATTCCGAATTCTCTCGCCCCTCGCCTTAAGTTTATATACGATCGCCAGAAATAGCGCTACTACGGTTCACAAATTATTCACATTTTTCTTTTAACTTCAAATTTAAAGTCAGACAACTTAATCGGGGATCGATCGCCGATCGCTGGTCAACGGTAAACTGTCAACGCACTGTCAACCACTCTGTGTTGTCTTGTCTGCCGATGGGTGAGTGAAGTGGAAGGCAGCCATTATGTGTATATCTAATAGTACCTGTAAGCCACATGTTGAATTAGCCGTAGATGTGTTTAAAACTCAAACACCCACGCTAATTAGCTCGCTTAAAGACTTTTTTACCGTTTTACCTAGCCCTAAATGTGTCGAGGAGATCTTGGCTACGGCACTTTATCAGCTTGCCGATACCGATCCTGATGCTTGTCGCTGGCTTTTACGTCATCCTCAATATCTCGAACCCGAACTAGATTTGGTAGAGTGGGCAACCCAGTTTGCCCTGAAGAAACTCCAAGCGCAAGGGTTTGTACGGGAGCAAGATTTTCAGTTCGAGCCGAATGGTAAGTTAAATGCCTGCGATCGCGCTAAAGTAAAGCTGAGTGTAGGTAACTCTACTGCTGAAAAGTTGATTTTAGAAGAGATTTTACAAGTAGGTAATTGAATATTTTATAGAGACTTACATATAACGTCCCTAGAATTCTACCACCCACAATTAAGGAATCATCCATGAGCTTAGACACTGTTTCTCAGCCTACATTAGTCGTAGAATCCAATCTGCAACAAACTGGTGAATATGACTTCGATCGCTTCAAAGAGTCAGTCATGGACACATATGCCCGTTTCCCCATAGCCTTAGAACGGGGTGCAGGTTGTCGGGTTTGGGATACTACAGGAAAAGAATATCTC
>NZ_JACJQX010000033.1:0-87268 GCF_014696895.1 Chroococcidiopsis sp. [FACHB-1243]
ATCACAAGGTTTTTCTCGACATTGATAGCGTTGCTTTCCTTGCGGAGTTTTCCCATTCTTAACTAGATCTATTCCCTAGCAGTAAGGACAATGTAGTACTTATGTAATCATGGTTATTTTTAATTCGGTTGATGCTACTATTTTTTCAAGTGCAAGTTAGCGCATCAACAATTGTACAATATCTCCAAAATGTGTAACTCATCGTCCACAATGAATTGTGTAGCTTGCATACTGGATTGAGAATTAGAAACATGACGGATAGTTCTTACATTTTTCTGGCTGGTGCGAGTCGCGGTGTGGGGCGGGAAATTGCTCAATGCTTGGTACAACAAGGTTTGCAGGTAAAAGCATTGTTGCGGACAGCGGCGGCGCAAGCGGAATTAGAAGCAATGGGAATTTCGGTAGTTTTTGGCGATGCGTTGAATGTTGAAGACGTAGAACGGGCAATGCTGGGAGATTCTATCTCTACAGTTATTAGCACGATTGGCGGTTTACCAAAAGATGGAGTCAGAGCCGACTATTTAGGCAATAAAAATTTAATTGATGCAGCAGTGAAAGCAGGCGTACAAAAGTTTATTTTGGTATCTTCCATTGGTAGCGGCAATAGTGTATCAGCCATACCTCCGCAGGCTTTAGCGACTTTAAAAGATGTTTTAGTCGAGAAGGAACAAGCAGAAAACTATCTTGCAGCAAGTGGTTTGACTTATACAGTCATTCGTCCTGGGGGGTTGAAATCGGAACCAGCGACGGGTAATGGTTTGCTCACGGCAGATCCGCGTATTGCGGGAACGATTCATCGCGCTGATGTAGCTCAACTGATTTGTCGTTGTTTGAATTCGGAAAAAGCGAATAATCAAATTCTTTCCGCCGTAGATCGGGAAATGCTTTATACTCCAACTCAATTTGAGGAGTTTAGTTTGAACTAAAAGCTTTCACCCAGCCAAGGCGAATAGATAGCGACAGGGCGATCGCGGCAAGGGCAAACCAGACTATACTTTCTCCAGCAGTCGCGATCGCGGGTAAGATGGTCCGGGAGGATTGCAGCGCCATTTCGATTTGAGTTAAGCCGCGCACGCAACCAAAAGCCATAACAGCTCCAGTTTTTAACTGAATATTGCTATCCTCTCGAATGATATAGCGATATGTCACGCCAAATAGAAAGCCACAAACGACTGCGATCGCTCCTGCAAAAAGGCTGGAGAAACTGAAAACGCTGGGGGTAAGCAAGAAGTTATTTACAAAGGTAGTAACGACGAACGCCAAAGCTAAAGTTACAGATGCTATGGTTCCAGCCTTGAGGGATTCTAATCTTTCTAATTGGTCATTGGTCATTGGTGGTTGGTAATTGATAACTGACTGCTGTACGGGCGGGTTTTGACTCCCGATCTACTGTTTTGATTGTTATTTTCTGGCTAAACCCGCCCCTACGATAACTGATAACTGGTCACTGTTTCGATCGCCCGTTCTTTTTGCGGGTCTGCGCCTTGGGCGTATTCTAAAGTAAAGGGAACGGTAATATCTGGAGTAATGGGCTTGCCTTCTAGTCTATATTTACCGTCAATTATCACGTCAGCAACGGCTAAATAAAGAATGCTGCCATCTGGCATGATAAAAGGACGACCACCGACTACTGCACCTGCTGTAGGGGAACCGACTACAGAACCAATTTTATAACGCTGGAAGCCAAACGCCAAAATTTCTTTACCGCTTCTACTACCTTCATTGACAACCATCACGACTGGTTTTTTCCATTGATAGTTTGCTGTCAACGGACGGCGATCGCGTCCTGTCATGGTAACGCTGGGACCATCGGCAGTGTATATATTAAGATAATTGGGCGATGCGCCACCCCATCCATCCCGCAAGTCTAAAACTAACCCATCTGCATCTTTAAGGCGACCGTACATTAAATCTTCTTCAAGTTGCTGCTGGTATTCGTCACCTGCATACGACCAAATATGTACGTACCCGATTTTTTTACCTTCTTTTTGAATAATTTGGGTACTGGCTTGCTGTGCCTTGAGAAACATCGTCTTTGCATCATATATCTGCGGCGTAACCTCAATTTCTTGCTGAGTTTGAGTATTAGCATTTCGCTGAATTGCGATCGCAACTGGCTTACCAGCATTTGTAAAAGATTGGATTGGTTGGAAAGGCTTACCATTAACGCTAACAATGCGATCGCCGACTTTTAATTTGGCTTTCGCCGCCGGACTTCCTTCTAAAATGCCACTAATAAAAGTTTTGCCTTGAATCTCTTTGGTAAAAATACCAATTCCAGGATATGCAATCTTACCTTGGGGCAAGAATTTTTTTAATTGTTTCTGCAAGTCAGGATTGCGTTTGGCAAAAATACCCAAAAGTTGATAATATGCAGGCTCATCTGCGGTGTAATAGCGCGTGTGAGATATCCGCAACTGGGATAGCATTTGATTGACAACGGTAGCAAATTCTGGTGTCGATTTCGCTCGAACTGCTTGAGGCTTATATTGCTCTCGCATTGCTTTCCAGTCTACGCCGTTGAATTTAGGGTCAAAAAAGTTTTCCTTTACCGTTTGCCAAACGCGATCGAATACCTGTACTTGCGGTTTTGCTAGCAGTGATGGTATTGGTGAGACAAACCAGACTAGAAACAGAGTAGAAATACTAATTAAACAGGCGATCGCCCAACGATTTGACTGAGACAGTTTGAATCTCTGCATTGTGGAAGGTTGAGAATTTCGAGCAGGATCTTTAGTCTAGTGCGATCGCCACTCTTACGACTGTCACGTTCTGTTAGGTGAATTTAGCGCGATCGCTCCTTATTTGATTTAGTACAAGCAATAAGTGAAGAATAAGACTTATTGTAGATTTATCCACTGATAAGGGGTATAGAATGGCTACCTTAATGGCATGGTCTAAATTACTATCTCGTAAACGGCTAGGAGAAACTTTTCTAGAAACTTGCGAAGCAGAAATTCCGGTACAAAATCGGACATCATTTCAAAGAGACTTCGATCGCATTGTCTTCTCTTCTTCTTTTAGAAGATTAAAAGATAAAACACAAGTCTTTCCCCTATTTAATAACGATTACGTTCGCAACCGTCTCATTCATAGTTTAGAAGCATCTTGTGTGGGACGTTCCCTCGGCACAATTGTCGGGGAAGAAATTATTCAAAGACATAGTAAAAGTTTGCATGACTATATTGCCTCTGATTTTGGTGATATTGTTGCTGCTGCTTGTCTATCACACGATATCGGCAATCCGCCATTTGGTCATACTGGTGAAGAGGCGATTCAAGAGTGGTTTAAATCGGCTCGCGCTCAGCCAGTATTACAACAGTTAAATCTACAACAACAAGCCGATCTCACCTGCTTTGAAGGTAATGCTCAAGGATTCAGAATTATAACTCAAAAAGAGAAACAAGCCGATCGCATTGGTTTGCAACTTACCTATGCAACGTTAGGTACTTTCATGAAATATCCTAGAGAATCTTCGATCTCTGGTGAGATTTTTCAACAATATCAAGGCAAAAGTATCGCTAAGCATGGTTTTTTTCAGGCAGAAAAAAATTTAGTCGAACAAATTGCCACTGAAGTTGGCTTGATTCGTCGCGATGCAAAGTCTGCTTGGTGGTGCAGACACCCACTTGTATTTTTGATAGAAGCAGCTGACGATATTTGTTATCATATTGTCGATCTAGAAGATGGCTTTCGCATGGGTTATATTACTTATGAAGAAGCGGAAAACTTATTAAAGACTCTACTTAAAAAAGACAATTTAGAATATTTGGGTAGCGATTTATTAGATAACATTAAATATTTACGCTCTAAAACAATCCACCAATTAATTCTTGAAGCTAAGCACGTTTTTCTAGATTTTGAGTCTGAAATATTATCTGGAGAATTCGATGCGCCTTTAACATCGGTTATTCCTTCAGCAAATAGTCTGAAAGAAATTGTAGATATTACACGTAGAAAAGTCTACGAATCTTGCGAAGTAATTGAAGTTAAAGTAGCAGGCTATGAAGTTTTAGGAGGATTGTTAGAAGAATTTATTACTGCTATTAGTCAAGAGCAATTTTCTAAAAGCTATTTAATTAAAAAATTACTGCCTAATTTTAAAGCAGATGATGAAAACTTAGATATATACAAGAAAATTTTGAAAGTCACGGATTATATTTCTGGCATGACTGATTCTTATGCCGTATCAGTTTATAAAAAGATCAAAGGAATTTCTCTACCTCGGGGCGGGAAGTAAGCCGCAACTTAGTCTTTGTTAGTAAAGTCTTGATTTATCGTTGCATAGTACGAGATCGCGCGTACTATTGAAAGAAAAATCCAGCTAAAAGTAAAGGTACAAGCAGCAAGGCAGTGATAATCAAAAGCAAAGTACCTGGTTCAATTTTGATTTCGTTTTTATCGGGTTCGGGCATTTTGCACCTACAAGCAAACACTCATACTTTCAGGATAAAAGATTGTTGTCTACCAGTTAAAGCCCTTTTAAGTTGAGAAATGTAAACATAGCTTGCCTCAGATGAGGATGAATAAGGTTGAATTTGGTTTGGATGAGCTAACTTACAGGCAGAATACGAGGCGATCGCATGAGAAAATTGTATTTCTTAGTACCGGGAACGGGTGGGAAGTTTGCCTGTGGTGGGCTGTGGGCGGAGTTAAAAACTCTAAATCTGGCAAAACAGATTTGTGATGCAGAAGCGGTAACATATCGTCAGCGAGAAAAGGATACGCCGTTCTTACAAGATCTATTGCAGAGTAATTTGAATGCAGATGATGTCATATTTGTACTGAGTTGGGGATTTGATGTCGCCAAACTCGCTAATCAGCTCAAACAATATCATGCGATCTATCATGCCCACAGTACGAATTATGGATTTAGACTTTCAGCCAATATTCCAATTATTACTGTCAGTCGTCATACTATGGGGTATTGGGGACAGCGATCGCCACATTCTCTAATTTATTATTTGCCCAACCAAATTAGCGATGAGTTTCACAATTTTAATCGCCAACGCGATATAGACGTTTTAGTTCAAGCACGAAAATCTTCTCAATATCTCATCCAAGAATTAATTCCTGCTTTAGAACAAAGCTATCGCGTAGTCGTCGTGAATTCTTATGTTGAAGATATAGCAGAACTATTTAATCGGGCTAAAGTTTACCTATATGATTCAGCAGAATATTGGGCGCAACAGGGAGTAACTGAAGGATTTGGACTACAACCTCTAGAAGCGATGGCATGTGGTTGTCAAGTTTTTTCCAGTGTAAATGGTGGGTTATCCGATTACTTAGATCCTGGTTTTAACTGTTATAAAATTGCTGGATATACGCGGGAATTTGACGTGCAGCGGATTCTCCAAGTCATAGAACGTCCTCAATTACCTTTTCTCTCTGAGTCTGTTTTGGCTGAGTACCGGACTGAGAATATTTTGAAACGGTTACAAGTAATTTTGCAAGATATTAATATCTTTTTCGACAAGCGATCGTCTTACGTTCATCCAATTCGAGATTTGACATCGATACGGATCGCCCAGTTAAACTTAAAAAGATTCATGAGTAAGTTGAGCAAAAAATATTTTCAAGCGCGATAGGAAAATGCGATCGAATGCTTACTCTGCCAAACTTTGCACTGCTGCTAATAAGTGCTGGTGTACCAACTCTGATGTAGCGACTATGAGTCCAGGTAGGCTGTAGTCCTTACAGGTGTGCAAGGGAGGAGGAACGGAATCATGATGAGTGGTGACAATGCAGCCAGCTTCTCTAGCGAGAAAAGCGAGTGCAGCACCATCGATAAATTTACCAGAGGCGATCGCTGCCCCAGCTATTTCACCAGTTAAAATACCGTTGAGGTTAGGAACTTGAATTTCCCGCGAGTAGGCATTAGCTATATCTATAATTTCGTAATTTTGTTGTTTCAATCTCGATTGAATCGCACTCATCCCCCATCCTAATAAAATAGTCGGCTTTGGCTGTTCGACTCGTAATGGCTTACAGGCTGCTAAACTCTGGTTTAACGCCCCTTGGAAAGCGCCTTCGCCACGTAGCGCGTAGTAGTAGGTATTTTGGGCGGGAGAGATGGCAATGACCGCTTCAAAGTCGTCCCAATTGAGAATGCTGAGAATGATTTGATAATTTGCATGTCCGTCGAGGTAGAACTGAGTCCCGTCTATGGGGTCTAGCGTCACGAGATAATCGCCTTCACCACCCAAATCGATCGCGCGGAAATATTTGGTATTGCGCGATTGTTCGTATTCTTCTCCGTAAAATCGGATGTGGGGAAAGTTTGCCAAAAGTGCCACTTCCACTAAATTCTGAATCGCCAGATCTGCATCGGTCAAAGCCGCAGCAAAGAAATTATCTCCTTCTCCTTTTGCAGGGAGTGCGGTAATTTTAGATTGAATCCGATCCGCGTAGGCTGCTGCTACTTGAAGATGGGGAAATAAACTTGCGACGATCGCGCGTGGACTCGGTGTCTCTGACATGAAATTCAACTGCTAGAGGACTGAGCAATATTAGCAAAACCTCAAACTCTTGGCAGCGTCTCTAGAACACAAATTCAGACGACTTAGGATTTACCCACTTGAGGTGAGAAATTCGATCCCCCCTGGTTCCCCCCTTAAAAAGGTGGGGATTTGTTGCCCCCTTGTTAAGGGGGTTGGGGGATCGTGGCATCAGCGCTTAATTTTTTTCCAAACAACGAATCGCGACTAAAAGACCCCTAGCTTTATTGAGAGTTTCTTCATATTCTTTGTCTGGGTCAGAGTCAGCTACTATCCCAGCACCAGCTTGGACGCTAGCAGCACCATCACGCACAACCATAGTACGGATGGCGATCGCGCTATTCAACTGCCCTTCAAAGTCATAATAACCGTAAACTCCAGAATAAACCCCACGACGGCACGTTTCTAATTCGTGAATAATTTCCATTGCCCGAATTTTTGGCGCACCACTGACCGTACCAGCCGGAAAACAAGCTTTAAGCAAATCCCATGCTATCTTATCTGGTGCGAGTTCTCCCACGACATTGCTAACAATGTGCATGACATGAGAATAGCGCTCGATCGCCATTAATTCATCAACGTTCACCGTACCGCTTTTACACGCCCGCCCCAAATCGTTACGTCCCAAATCAACTAACATGACGTGTTCGGCAATTTCTTTCGGGTCTTGCAATAAATCTGTGGCAAAGGCTGCATCTTCCTGGGGTGTTTTTCCCCTCGGACGAGTCCCCGCAATCGGGCGCAAAGTCGCCACCATCGTCCCATTTGAATCTCGTTCTGCTTTCACCATCACTTCAGGACTAGAACCGATAATTTGCCAGTCTTGAAAGTGGAAATAAGCCATATAGGGAGAGGGGTTAATCAGTCGCAGAGAACGATATAAAGCAAATGGATCTCCCTCATAGGTTGTCGTGAGGCGTTGGGAGAGGACGACTTGAAAAATATCGCCAGCTTTAATGTATGCCTTTGCCTTATCGACATTGGCACAGAATTGTTCCTTGGTAATGTTACTCGTGTAATTTAAGGGGAGTCGGGAGTCGGTAGGGGCGCACTGCTGTGCGCCCGTACTAGAGAGTCGGGAACGATTGTCTTTTTCTCTCACTTCTTCTGGCGATTGCCATTCTAAAACCGTATCCCGATGCGACAGAGGGAGTTGGAGTTTCTCAACCATTTGACGCACGCGATCGCCCGCCTGTTGATATGCTTGCTGGGGATTGGCATTGTCGCGCACGTCGGCATAGGCGATCGCCCAGATTTTGCGCTTGACTTGATCGAAAATGAGTAATTGGTCTATCTGCATCCACAAGCCATCCGGCTGGTCGCTTTCTGTTGCTGGATAAACTGGAACCCTGGGTTCGATCCAACGGATCAATTCGTATCCCCAGAACCCAAACAAACCACCAATACCTGGGGGAAGTTGAGGTAACTTCACCGGATGATAAGGTTCTAAACACGATGCTAGGGCAGCAAACGGATCGCCCTCAATCGTGACTTGCGTACCATCGCGATAAGTTTGAATCGTGCGATTGCCTTTTGCCGCTAAAGTCCATAGCGGATCGCACCCCAAGAAGCTATAGCGCCCGATATTTTCGCCTCCTTCGACCGATTCCAACAAAAAGCTATAAGGCTGTCCCGCACACACCTTATACCAAGCAGATACAGGCGTATCCAAATCCGCTACCCATTCTTGGTAAACCGGAATGAAATTACCTTGCGTCGCTAACTGCTGAAATTGAGCAAAATCGGGAAAAATCATGATGAACAAGTCAAAAGTCAAAAGTTAGAAGTCAAAACACTAGATAACCAGAATGTATGGCGAATATCGCCTACCTTCTGCACGGAAAACTGAAAAAAGTAAATGTAGGGTGGGCATTGCCCACCCCACTCAGAAAGTTTTATATTATTGCCTTTTTTATCAACAAAAAACAGAGACTAGAAACTAAAAACTAGAAATCGTAATATCCCTAGCCCCTAGTCTCCAGTCCCTAGCCCCGATTAGGGTGCGTCGTATGGCTGTACGCCGCTGAACTTCAACTTGGCTGGGCTGGGGTTGCTGCCAATGTTGCGATCGACGTAACGTACTTTTGGACGACCTTGGTTGACTTTTTCTGGGAAGACACCATCAGCCGGATGAATCATCTGAGTTTCCCCATTAGGATAAACTCGATAGATTTTGTAGTCGTTAATTTTGAATTTTGCCCGCAGTTGTTGCCCGCCCAAAGCGATACCATACTCTTTGCGAGCAATTTCTAGCTTGTTTTTACCCTGCCGCATGATGGCTGAACCACCTGTAGGCATTTCAAAAACTTGCTCTTTGGGGCTAGTCCAAGTGATAACGTATTTTTCTTCTCTTTCTGCTTTGGTCAGCAAGCCACCAGTGCCGCCACCAAATATAGGTGTTTGTCCCTCAAGTGTTTCTGCCATAGATTTCTCTCTCAAGGTTTTTAGGGCATCCTATCACTGAGATAGCGTCTATTTAGCCAGTATGTAAGGAACTGTAACAGTTTGTCAGGGAGCAGGGGGACAAGGGGGACAAGGGAGAGACCAATGACCAATGACTATTCCACAGTCGGAACTGTGAAGTGAAACGTACTCCCTTTGTCTTTTCCTGCTGATTCTGCCCAGATTTTCCCGTTCCAGCTATTGACAATTTGACGACAAATTGCTAAGCCTAAACCCGTACCTCCTGCGGTGCGACGGAGCGCGCCTTCTTCTTGGTAGAAGCGATCGAAAACAATTTCGAGCCGATTGGGTTCAATACCGCGTCCGGTATCGGAAACGGTGACCTCTAGCGTTGTGCCACCATTGGTACGCGCTGCGATCGCGATCTGTCCTGTGGGAGGCGTAAACTTGCAGGCGTTATCCAACAGTTTAGCGATTAACTCTACCAACCAGTCTCCATCAACCCTAATCAGAGGAAGTTGGACTGGAATTGTGCTGACGATCTGCGGTAAATCTTCTGGGTTAGAACGGGTGCGGACGCGGCTGAGGGCAAGCTCGACGCACTCATCTAAGGGTAAAGTTTCAGGATGCCATTCTACCCGTCCGCTTTCTAAGTTGGAGAGGGTGAGAAAATCTTGGACTAATTTGCGCATCCGCTCGGAGTCGGTAAGAGCAGTGCTGAGCATGACTTGCCGCAATTCCAAGGGCATATCTGGCTCGGTAGCAAGGCTTTCCAAACAAACTTGGATCGTCGAGAGGGGGGTACGCAGTTCGTGTCCAGTAATCGCAATGAGGTTGCTGCGGGTGCGATCGAGCGCCTCTAATTGCTGGTTGAGGTCTTCTAGATTTGCGTAAGCTTCGGCTTGAATCAATGCTGCGCCTACCTGAGTGGCGATCGCTTCGACTAAAGAAGTTTCATCTGCCGTCCACTGGTGTGGTTGGGAACCACAATAATGAGATTCGACTATTCCCAATAACTTACCTTGGTACAACACTGGCATTAACAACCAAGAACGAATATCCATCTGTTTTACGAGCTGTTGTAGCAGGGGTGAATCAGTCACGCGGGAGTCAGTTTGAGTATCGACAATACAGATCGATCCTTGCTGAGCGGTCATTTCTTGAAATAAGGGATTTTTTTGTAAAGGCATGACTTTTCCTACTACTGAGGAAACGCCAGGTTGTAAATATTCGTGGGCGATCGCCACCCTATCATCGTTAGCTTGGGCGCGATAAATCAAGCAACGGCAGGCAGCCAGGGCAATTCCCAATTCGCGAACTGCGACTTTCAAAATTTCTTGGGGATGTAACGGTAGTCCGGTGGCGCTACCTTTGCGAATCGCAGCGGTAATTGAGTTGATGAGGCGTTCTTTCCGTTCTTGGGCAGCAATCGAGCGGTAGGCTTTGAGTAATTTGTACTGTCCGGCTTGCAGGTACGTTACTAATCTCTGGACGAAAGGATTGGTATCGATCGCCGCAGGATCTAGTGAGGGTAAAGTAATCGGGGCAGCAGTTTTAGACTTTTTCGCTGACGATCGCCTTTGTGGAAATATACCGAAGCGATCGCGTGCGAGTTCGATTTTAGCGGCTAATTCTGGTCTGTAATGTAAAATGCGTTGAAGTAACAGCTCGGCTGCGATACAGCTAATTTGTCGCTCGGAAGTCCAGATGCCTTCAAACTGGCGGGTGGGGTCCATATCCACCGCTGGCAAATGAGGTGAGGGTTTAATCTGGACTATGCTTGGGCGTTCGCGGCAAATCAGGCAAGTACTATAGTTCTGCCCAATGACGACAAGATGCCATTCTTGACTTAATGATTCTGTTGGATCGAAGGCGATCGTCTCGTAATATTCGGAGGCATTGGTAAAATCCGTTTCCGGTGCTGCTAGTACGTAGACTTGATTCGTTTGCCGAGCGATACGCTTGTAGCGGTGGGCTTCTTGACGATAGAAGCGTTCTCGCTGAAAGCTAGCAATCAGCAACGGTTGGTCTGAAGTCGAAGCAAGCACTTGGTCTTCCATCGCATGGGACAAAGCCGTTAAAGAAGCTTTGAAATAAACTTGGGGTCGCAGTTGGGGTACTGCTACTAGCAGATCGCTTAGCACAGAAGTCAAATTGCTCATGACTGTGTTTGTCGATCGCGTTACCTGCGTACCACCCTGCCAGGAGAACTAGGAAGCGCGATCGCTGCTTGCTTGCATCGAGGGTTCTCTATCAACCATCCTACCGATACTGGGGACTAGGAGCTAGTAGTCAGTTATTAGGGAGCAGGGAGTAGGGAGTAGGGAGCAGGGGAAAAGAGCTGAGGGAGCACAGGGACCTGAGGAGCATGGGGGAGAAAATACCAAATACCAAATACCAACAATATCCTTAGATAGATAGATGTTGTAAAAGTCAAGTAAAAATAGTATAAGTTAATCTTTAGAACTAAAAATTCTAAGTATATAAACCTATAGAGGGTTACATCTAGGCGAGTTTGTGCCTTTTATTAAAACTTATTAAGCGATGAGAGAAATCTTCTGTCGTTTGCGAGTAAGAAGGCTGCCAAAGGAAATTGGCAGCATTCTTCGGATCGATTTGTAGTTACTGCTAAATTACCAAAAAATAATGAAAATCGCTCAGATTGCTCCTCTGTGGGAACGAGTCCCACCCTTTCGCTACGGTGGTATTGAATTAATCGTTAGTTTACTAACTGACGAATTAGTCCGGCGCGGTCATGAAGTCACGCTGTTTGCCTCTGGTGACTCGATTACTACAGCTCAGCTCAAGTCAGTCCACAATAAAGCATTACGTCTCGATCCCAGTGTCAAGGAACCAGGGCTTTATGAGCAAATGATGCTATTTGAGGTTTTTAGCAACGCCGATCGTTTTGACATTATTCATTCTCATGTTGGCTGCGCTGCCTTGCCTTACACTGGTTTTGCTAAAACGCCTACGGTACATACAACTCACGGGATTTTTACTCCTGATAATGAAAAGATGTTTCGGCGTTTTGCTTGGCAACCATACATCAGTATTAGCGAAGCGCAACGAGAACCTCGTCTAGGGTTAAATTACATTCAAACTATCTATAACGGTATTGATACCTCGATCTATCCGTTTCAGGCTCAACCTAGTCAACCAGCTTATCTGGCTTTCGTCGGTCGCATATCTCCTGAAAAAGGTCCGATTGAAGCAATGAAAATAGCCCGCGCTGCTGGTTTACCATTAAAAATGGCTGGCAAAGTCGATCCGGTGGATCGAGAATATTTTCGCGATCGCGTCGAGCCATTAATTGACGGTGAGCAAATCCAATACCTTGGGGAAGTATCTCATGAAGAGAAGGCTCAGCTTTTGGGTGGAGCTACAGTAACTTTGTTTCCGATTACCTGGCGAGAACCGTTTGGTCTAGTCATGATTGAGTCAATGGCAACAGGCACGCCTGTAGTTGGCATGGGTTTGGGTTCCGTACCAGAAGTGATTGCTCATGGTAAAACAGGCTTTGTTTGTCATTCTCTAGAACAAATGGTGGATGTGATTCCCGATGCGATGAAAATAGATCGCCAAACATGTCGCGACTATGCGATCGATCGCTTTAGCGTCCAAGCGATGACGAGCGCATATGAAAAGGCGTATCAAACTTGGAAGGGGTAGGGGAAAAGTCAAAATTGAGGAGACGGTTGATGATGAGTAGCTGGTGGCTGGTGACTAGTAACTAGAAACGATTCTAGCCACCAGCCACTAGTCACTGATAACTGACAACTGACAACTGTTTGCCTTTGTTACTTTATGAGTTGACCCCTGGATTGAAAGCTAAGATTTTTTAACTTTATCGCAAACATCTTTAATGAGTTGTATTTCTATTTAAAATCTGTTTACAATAATTCACATTGTTCAAATTAGTGTAATTAATTATTGCTGACGCTTATAGAAATTACAGATATAAGCTGCAACTTTAAGCGCAAAAGTCATAGAGAAAAAGTTGTTGCTGAAAGTAGTAAAGCCAATAAAAAAATTGCGATCGCAGGCTCTACTAAGAAGGTTGATAATAATAAAACTGGGTCGCACACCTATAACAGCAAAAAGCCTTTGGTATGACACTGGATACGATAGCAACGCAAGACAGATTAGAAATAAGTGGTAGAGTATTCGTTCCCGCAGAACAATTGCCAATTCCAGAATGGCCCTGCGTGTTGAGCGAAAGACCACAGCCGACTTTGACGATTAAAGACGACGATCTATTTTTGGTGACAGATACGCTAGGAAATATTGCTGGCGGCTGTTATAGCGATGATAGTGCAGCTAGCATGGGGTTATTTTGCTGCGATAGCCGATTTCTAAGTCGCTTAGAATTACAGATTGAGGGGCGATCGCCTGTTTTACTCAGTAGTACTGCCGATAAAGGGTTTTCCCTTTCTGTCTTATGTACTAATCCTACAGTAGACAATCGCTTGAAAGCTGACACCCTGGGCATTCGTCGCGAACTGGTTTTGAATGGAGCACTATTTGAAGAAATAGAAATTTCCAACTACAGCACGAGTGCCGTCAGCGTTTCTATTAGCCTGAGTTTTGATGCCGATTTTGTCGATTTATTTGAAATTCGCGGCTTTAATCGAGAAAAGCGCGGTAAATTGCTACGGCTTGCCGCAGTAGATGGAAGACAGAAAGAGAGAGGAGACAAGGAAGACAAGGGAGCAATTACCAATTACCAATTACCAATTACCAATTACCAATGTCCAGAAACACTCACCCTTGCTTATCAGGGTTTAGATAATTCCATCATGGAATCGCGGTTGCAGTTCCAACACACTCAGCCAGATTCATTCAAAGGCTATACGGCAATTTGGCAGCTAGACTTGGCTTCCCACGAAACCAAAAAGCTCGGTTATCGATTGTCAATGACAATTAACGATCGCTCGGCTTCTACCGTTCACGCTCCCAATACATTAGTCCAAGCAAGAGCAGCGGAAGACTCAGAGGAACTGCACTGGTGTCAGCAAAGCACGCAAATTCGCTCTGACAAAGCTGATTTCAATCATGTCGTCGAGCGAGCCGAGCAAGACATGTATTTGCTACGGCAATCTTTTGGCAAGTATAAAACTGTTTCCGCTGGCGTACCTTGGTTTTCTACTCTATTCGGACGAGATTCGCTGATCGCGGCGGCTCAAACTTTAATGTTAAATCCGTCGATCGCCCGCGAAACTCTGATTTTACTCGCAGCTTATCAAGGCAAAACTGAGGATGAATGGCGGGAAGAAGAACCAGGCAAAATTTTACATGAAATCCGCATGGGAGAAATGGCACGTTGCCATGAAATCCCCCATACGCCTTATTACGGTACGATCGATGCTACTCCTTTGTGGTTAATGCTCTATGCCGAATACTTTGCCTGGACTCACGACTTAGAAACCCTAGATCGTTTGTGGTCAAATGCTTTAGCAGCAATGGATTGGATCGATCGCCGCCTCAAGCCAACGGGATATTTATCCTACTTCCGCCAGTCACGCGGAGGTTTAGCCAATCAAGGTTGGAAGGATTCTGGCGATTGTATAGTTAATCGTCAAGGAGAACTAGCCACAGGAGAGATCGCTCTATGCGAAGTGCAGGCTTATGTCTACGCCGCAAAAGTGCGACTGGCAGAAATTGCTCGGATGAAGAAGCGGCTCGATCTTGCCGAAAAGTGGCAGGATGAAGCCAGAGAGCTGAAAGTTCAATTTAATCGCGATTTTTGGCTGTCTGACCAAGATTTTTGCGCATTGGCGTTGGATGGGGAAGGCAAACCAGTCGATAGTATTACCTCTAATCCCGGGCATTGTTTGCATCTAGGCATTTTTACACCTGAAAAAGCCTATAGCGTTGCCGAACGGCTCCGAGCGCCAGATATGTTTAACGGTTGGGGAATTCGCACTTTAAGCAGTTTATCCCCTGCCTATAATCCGATGGGCTACCATCTCGGTTCGGTCTGGCCTCACGATAATTCTCTGATCGTGCTGGGACTGCGATCGCTTGGGCTAGTGGATCAAGCCTTGGACGTATTTCAGGGGTTATTCGATATGACAGTTCAGCAACCCTACCAGCGTCCACCAGAACTATTCTGCGGCTACGAACGCAATGGCGATCGCTCTCCCGTCCAGTATCCCGTGGCTTGTTCTCCCCAAGCTTGGGCAACGGGAACAATTTTTCAGTTATTGCAAACAATTATCAATCTCGTACCTGATGCTCCAAATAATTGCTTGCGAATCATCGATCCGGCTTTACCAGACTCGATCAATCGCCTATCCATACACAATCTACGTGTCGGTCCTACCTTACTCGACCTAGAATTCGAGCGTGCTGGCAATACGACCGCCTGTCGCGTGGTCAAAAAACGCGGTAACCTGCGTGTGGTCATCGAAGCGTAAGAGAATTGGTTGTTGATGAGTGGCTGGTGGCTAGTGACTAGAAAAGATTTTAGCCACTAGCCACTATTCACTGATAACTGATAACCGACAACTGATTCCTAGTATGATTAACACTAGAGTTGTTTTGTGAATTTGTTGTAACAGATTGTTATGGACGCTATTTTGACACTGGGTTGGGTTGGATTGCTGGTAACTTTTACTTGGTCTATTGCTATGGTCGTTTGGGGTCGTAACGGACTGTAATAAATCCCGTGGATACAATACCAGTTTTCAACATTCTGGCGATCGCGGCGTTTGGTCTTTTACTAGCGGTCACTGGTGGTATCGGCTACCTGACACTGGTAGAATGGCGCGATCGCCGTCGTCGCGATCGGGAAAACAAAGAACTTCGTCGTTCTAGCAAGGCAAAGAAACAACGAAAGTGAATTCCGAATTCCGTCAGCCGAAGGCGAAGCGAAGCGTTATTCCGAATTCTCCTCACGTACCACTTACTCCTAGCTCCTCACCCCTAATTTCCCGTTCTCCACGACGAATGAAGCAAGCGTTCTCACACTGGCTTCGGGTTGGCGGATGGTTGAGACAATCCGATAGTTGGTTACTAGGCGATCGTGTGTCAAGTGGCATCGAACGTACCCCCGGTAAGTTCCGTTAAAAAATTTGGTGTGGGGGTTTCTGCTCATCGCGATCGTTGCCGTCGGAATAAACTGCTTGGGAAAATTGGAAGAGATAGAAGTGCCGACAAACTCAGTGCCAACGGTGGGGGAATTAGGATTTTTAAAGTCAAGTTTGAGGTCGTGTACCCAACTGGAATGCACGTCGCCTGTAATCACGATGGGGTTAGCAGGTTGGCGTTGTGATAGAAATTTCAGCAATCGCTGACGCGCTTCGACATAGCCGTCCCACTGATCGAGATTAAATAACTCCGAACGAGAGCGCGGATCGACATCGAATTGAGCGAGTACGGTTTGTTGAGCAAGAATATTCCACCGTGCTGTGGAGCGAGTTAAGCCTCGAAATAACCATTGTTCTTGCTGGTGTCCCATCATCGTTGCATTAGCAGCGAAAGCTTCCTGACAGCGAGATTTAAATCCGCCGCCGCAGGGCTGCTGAGTCCGATACTGGCGTGTATCTAAAATATTGAATTCAGCTAAGTCACCAAACGTAAAGCGCCGATAGAGCTGCAACCGAGAGCCTTGGGGTGCGCGATCGCGTCGTAAGGGCATATGCTCGTAATACGCTTGGTAAGCAGCTGCCCGCCGCCGCCCAAAAGCCGATGGCGAGTCGCCGAAGGCAGAGCGATCGCCTGCATAGTTATTTTGTACCTCATGATCGTCCCAAGTCACGATCCACGGAAAGGCAGCATGAGCCGCTTGAAGGTTGGGATCGGTTTTATATAAAGCGTAGCGGTTGCGGTAATCGGCAAGACTAACAGCAGCGGGAGTACGGTGCGATCGCACGCTATCGGTGCGAGAGCCGCCATCGTAGATGTAGTCACCCAGAAAGACAACTAGCTCCACATCTTCCTTGGCTAAGTTTTGATGTGCCGTATAATAACCGTTCTGCCAATCTTGACAGGAAGCAAAAGCAAAAGTTAGTTGTCCGAGTGCCTCATTCAGTGCGGCAGCGGTGCGCGTGCGTCCAATTGGACTTTCGGCATCCCCTGCTTGAAATCGATACCAATACCAACGTCCGGGTTGCAACCCTTCTACCTCAACGTGGATGGCATGGGCGAATTCTGGAGTGGCGATCGCTTCTCCCTGCTGAACAATTTGTCGCATATTTTCATCAGTTGCCACTTGCCACTGGACGACAACCGATTCGGCAGGCATCCCGCCACCTTCCAGCGGATCGGGTGCGAGGCGGGTCCAAATGACGACACTCTCTGGCAGTGGATCGCCGGAAGCCACGCCCAACTTAAACGGATACTGGGAGAATTTCGGTTTCGCGATCGCCGTTTTTGTCTGCCATTGACTAGCGATCGTTCCAGCCGCCAAAGCCGCTGCACCAAGCAGCAACTCCCGCCGCTGCAATTTGTTATTTGTCATTGGTCATTGGTCATTGGTCATTTATAGTTATTCTCCCTTGTCCCCCTTGTCCCCCTTGTCCCCCTTGTCTTTCCCTACTCCCTGCTCCCTGCTCCCTACTCCCTATTCAGCGCGACAGCAATTGTACGATTGTTAACCCAAGGGCGATCGCAACTGTCAAGCCAGTGATCGTAGTAAAGTTGCGGATCATTTGCAACTGGCGCTCGGTATCGCGCAAAGAGGATTGCGTCAGACGCAATTCTGTTTCAAGGTTTTGTTGTTTTTCAAAATATTGGGGGCTAAAGCCAGCTTGCTCTAATTTTTGAATAAAATCTTCTAATTCTGCATTTAATTTAGTATCGACAATTTCGCTAATTGCCGTGTGCGTTGCCTCGTCAGCCGTCCATTCTTGCCAAAAATGCTTCAGTCGCTTTGATACCTCTTCCCGTAATTCGCTGACTTGCTTGGCGAGTTCGGCATTGTAGTTACTTAAATGAATATCCGCGCTCCCGAGTTCGTCTTGTAAATGTGTTAATTCTCCTTTAAATTCTCGCCAACGGACATCAATTGCAGTTTCGATCGCCGCTAGACGTAAGTTAACATCTGTTTCTAAGTTGATGAGGTCTGCTTTATTTGCTTTGACCTGTTCTAGATTTGCTTGTAATTGTTGGTATGATTGCCCTAGAGCGGCGAATTGAGCTGGAATTTGTGTGAGTGAATCTAAGACAGCAAATGATTGTTTGAGGCGATCGCGCAGTTCTGTTAGTTCTTGTTCCACAGACAATAGTTCGGTCAAATTAGTTTTCATAAGATTTTTTTGACTCAGGCTTTAATTCGGACTTTAAATAAATTATCCAAAATTCTTCAGTTGCGCCAAACTTTGACGAAGAGTAATGATTTTCTCGTTCAAAGCATTGCAGTTTTCACTGACGGCACGAAGATCCCTGATTTGTTTTAGGACTAATAAAGTGCGATAAGGTTGGGAGCTATTGCCAAATAAGCGCAAAGCTTCTGTAAGTAAAAAAGATAAATCTTGGTTCTGGTTCCAAGGAGCATTGATATGGGTCAACCAGTTAAAGGCAGTAGCTGGATCGACATCTACGCCTGCTTGGTAAAATAACAGTAAATCATCAGACGACAATTTCTGGTCAATTCCTGCTTGAAAGCCGACACCGAGATGTCTTAAGGCTGCATTGCGGTCTGGTGAGTGGCTCTGAGACGATAAAACGCCAGCTAGGTAAAGAGCAGATAAATTGAGCGGTTTTTCCCACAGCTGTTGCTTAACGTAAGCTAGCAATTCTTCTACCCAATTTTGACTGATGGCAAGGTGAATCGTTTCTGATAGAGACTCAGGATCGAAACGATCTAATTGTTGTTCTACCTGACGTTGCCATAGCGACAGCACCTTAGTCTCCGTAGCTACAGTCGTTTTGGTAATTGGCATCGCTTGGATGCGCTCGGTATTCCGCCCTGTAATTTTTCCGCTAATTTTCTCCAGTAAGCCAGGACCAATTTGAGTGTATCCTTTGTGTACGGCACGAATCACGTTGACCAGTTCTTCGGCAGGGGTATCTTTCAACAGATAACCCTTGGCTCCAGAACGCAACGCTTCAGCTAAGTATTCCTCGTCGTCGTAGCCGCTAAGAACGATCGTTTTTGTGGCTGGAAAGCGTTCGGAAATGATGCGCGTTGCTGTCACTCCGTCCATTCCAGGCATCTGAATATCGATCAGCGCGATATCGGGGTTGAGTATGTCTACTTGTTCGATCGCCGCTTGACCGTCGCTAGCACTGCCGATAATATCCATCTCAGGATCGAGTTCTAGCAATGCTTTCAGCCCTTGGCGAATCAGTTTTTGATCGTCTACCAGCAAAATCCGAATCATGCAGCAAACATTGACAAGTTAAAGGGTAGTGACTGGCAAGAGGTTGGCGATCGCTTGCAGTAAGTCGTCCGTGCAAAAGGGCTTGGTAAAATACTCCGTCGCACCCAGACCGAACGCTGTTTGCCGATGCCACTGATTTTCCCGCGAGGTCAATACGATGACTGGGAGTTTTTGCCATTGGGAGGAAGCACGGATTTCCCGTAGTAAGGATAACCCATCTACGCGGGGCATCTCCAGATCGGAGATGGCTAGGTCGAAGCGTTCCTCTGAGGAAGAGAGCTTTTCTAGAGCCTCTTGCCCATCACGGCACTGTACTACTTTATACCCTGCTGCCGTGAGGATCCGCTCTAAAATTCGCCGAAATGCGATCGCATCATCTACGATCAAAATTTTGGGAATCTCTTCAGTTGTAGCTGAAAATGTCTCCTGTCGGCTGCTTTCTTGACGAATTGTTGCTGGTGCGACCGAAAACTGAGATAGCAGTTCTTGAAACCGATCGGGTGAGAGAACGGGAACGATTTCCCCCGTACCCAGCACCGTACAACCGAGCAGGTAATTCGGAACTTTCACTGTAGCGTCAAAAGGCTTGAGAACTAATTCTCGCTCTCCCAACATCTGATCTACAGCCAGCACGACTGTCTCTGCCTCAATCTCCAACACGATTCCCAAACGTTGGTCTAGTTCGGTAGCGTTAGCGAAGCTTAGCGAAGTTATCGCCCCGCGCCGCCATTGGTAAGGTAAAAACTGTGGCAGATAGTACAGTCGAGCTGGGAGATTACGCCAAGCGATCGTGCTGCCATGCTGCAATCCCGTCGCGTACTCCGACAAGACGATAACCTCTTTAACCTGAGAGGCAGGAAATGCCAAGGTTTGCTGCTGGCATTTACATAATAGCAGCGGCAAAATATTTAAAGACATGGGAATGCTAATGCTAAACTTAGTCCCTTGCCCTGCCGTAGTTTCCACGCCAATCGTGCCGCGCAAGCGCTCGACTTGCAGGCGGACGATATCTAGTCCTAAACCGCGCCCTGATAAAGTCGTAACTGTGGTGGAGGTGGAAAAACCAGAACGAAACAAAAATTCCAAAATTTGCTCTGAAGAGAGTACAGCAGTTGAGTCGCACAGTCCGAGTGCTTCAGCTCGTTGTCGCACTGCGGTCAAGTCAATACCGCGCCCGTCATCGGCAAGAGTAATAATCAGTTGATTACCTTCAGTTACAGCAATCAGACTCATCCGCGCTATGGGAGATTTACCACTTGCCTGCCGCTCTGAAGAAGATTCGATCCCGTGGTCGAAAGCATTGCGAAATAGATGCAACAGGGGAATTTTCAACTGTTCGAGGATCGCCCGATCGATCGTGGTTTCCCGTCCTTCGATCGTCAACTGAACGGATTTGCCGTAGCGTTGGCTAAATGATTGATGGGCAGCAGCAAACTGGTTTGCCAAGCTGCCAAACTTGACTAGGCGCGACTCGGTTAAATCTCCGCGTAAATCGTCGAGTTGCTGGCGTAACTCTACCAAAGCTTCCCGCATTTCTAGAGAAATAAATTCCACATCCGCCCTAGCTTCTTGCACCTGGACGATCAGTTCTTGCAATTCTTGGAAAGAATTAGATGTGGGTAGTTGGTAATTGAGTAGTGCGTGGTGCGTGGTGCGTGAGGAGTATTCGGAATTCGGAATAACGCTTCGCTTCGCCTTCGGCTGACGGAATTCGGAATTCGGAATTAGTTTTGAATTTTGAATTTTGAATTGCCCCTCTACCCCTCTGCCCCTCAGCTCCTCAGTTCCCTCAGCTCCCTCAGCTCTCTTTCCCCTGCTTTTCCTGCCAAGTGCAGCAAGTTGGTTGTAAAGAGCTTGCATGTCTTCGCTAAGAGGGTTGAGCTGGGCAGCCCGCTGTTTTAACGTCAGATCGACCTGATGCAGCTGTTCTTGGTACAAAGATAACCGTTCGTAACTGATAAACAACTCGCCGATGGTGTTATCGATCCGCTCCAGTCGCGATACGGGTATTTTTAAATTTAAACTGCGGATGCCGGAGGCGATCGCTAGGGAATCGTTTAGGAGTTGGGAATCAGTAGGAGGATGCGGTGCGCTCGGATTGAAGGTTTGGGAGTTGGGAAGCGAAAATTCTTCTCCAGTTGGCTCAGTTCTAGTAATCGGTGGCAGCGATTGCAAAAAATTTTCAATTGCTGTTGTTGTAGGTAGTAAGGTCGTTGCTTCTAAGCGATCGACTCCTTCGGGATTGCCGATCGCAGTGACAATCAAGCTACCGATCTGTTCGATGCTCAGGGAGATCAACTCATAGGCTAACTCCTGCTGCTCTACCCGTTCGTGCTGTAAGGCTTGTAATAGGTCTTCTAGGTGATGAGATAGGCGGCTCAGGGTGGTAAATTGAGCGATTCCCGCTCCACCTTTAAGGGAATGAGCTGCCCGCAGCATGGTGGAATATAACCCGCTCAAATTCACCTCGGGATCTGTTGCTTGCAACTGGCGAATTCCCTGTTCCAAAACTGACAATTGGTCTGGGGCATCTTCGTACAGGAAGCAAGTGCGTATTTCTTGAGTAATTGCCTCTAAGCTTGCAGCATCCAGCACCATAGTTAATCTTCTACTCGAAATCGGGACACGGAAAGTTGGAGTTCGCGGGCGACCTCAAGGAGTTCCTGTAGCGTAGATAGCACGGCAGCAGATTCGGTCGAAGTTGTTTGGGCGATCGCTGCTACTGTTTGCATGGTTTGATTGACCATACAGGAGTTATCTGCTTGAGAAACTGTCCGCACGGAAATTGATTGCAACAATTGGTCGATTTCTTGACCGATCTGTGCCATATCTTGCAAGTTAGTTTTCGTTTTTGTCACCAGTTGGGTTCCTATTGCTACAGAGGCGTTGCTAACTTCCATCGTTTTTAGCACATCGCTGGTTCCTTGCTGGATAGTTCGCACCAATCGGTCAATTTCTTTAGTTGCGTCTGTGACTCTTTCTGCTAAGCGTCTGACTTCGTTAGCTACGAGGCGAAAGCCTTTACCATTTTCTCCTGCTCTAGTTGCTTCGATCGCGGCGTTGAAGGCGAGGACGTTGGTTTTTTCAGAGATTGTGGAGATAATGCTGACGATTTTAGAAATTTCTTGGGAAGATTCCGCTAGCCGTTTGGCTTTTACAGTTGTCTCCCAAACATTAGCGCGGAGTGTTTCCATACTATTGACAGTCTCGTCCATCGTCCGATCGCTATCTTGGGCTGCACCTAGTGCCTGACGAGCAATGGTGGCGGCGGTTTGGGCGGAACTGGCGATCGCTTGAATCGACTGTTCCATTTCTTCTACCGAAGTCAATGCTTCTGCCACTGTTTCGGCTTGGGTGTTGGCTTCACAGGCAAGTTTTTCTACAGAAGCTTCGCTGTCTACTGCTGAAATTTGCACCTGTTCTGCGGCTGATTTAACTTGCAAGACTATCTCGCGCAAGCTGGCAATAACTGTATTAAATGCATCAGAAATTGCGCCTGTTTCCCCCTGCGAGACTTTAGCTCTAACAGTTAAGTCGCCGTGTTTGACTGTTTCCGTCTCTAATAGCAAGTTTATCATGCCCCGCTGTAACCTTTCTTTTTCCTGACGCTGGCGGGTTTCTGAGATGCGCATTGCCTCTAGGTTCGCTTCAATGTTTGCCGTCATCGCATTCAATTGCCGCGCTAGAATGCCTATTTCGTCGCCGCGCTGAGAATTTTCTAATCTCTCTCCCTGCTTGCCCTCACCTACTGCCTGAGCGAATTCTGCTAGTCGTCTGAGCGGGCGGGCAAAGGTACTGGCAATTGGAATTGCCATCAATGCTGCTATTAATAGCATTCCCGCTCCAATTCCATAGGCTGTTTTTTGCTGTTGGGCAAGCAGCTCGTCTAATTCTGACATTGGGCGAGCTACAAAGGTCATGCCTACAGGCTTGGCTTTGGTCGGATTGAGTTCTTGCTGGTGGTCGTACAATGGTTGGTATATGCCCAGGTATTCTGCACCGGCAATCGTTGTTTGAGTAATAAATTCTTGTCCTTTACCGAGAACGGTGGCGGCTATAGCTTGAGGAGATCGCGTACCGATATCTCGGGTTTTGCCGTCGCCAGCCGGAATGTTAGAGGAAATTTGCCAGTCCTGAGCATAGACTGCTGAGAGGGGAATGCCCACCCGTTGTTTTATACTATCGCTATTTAAAAAGTTGCGGTTTTCCAGCGAGCCGACAATGACAGTGCCTACGACTCGATTGTCGATTTTGATGGGGTGAACGACGACACCTACTAAAGCAGCTTTCCCACCATCAATGCTGGATTGACTTGCAGTTGAAGGCTGTGCTGCTTGAGCTGGCGACCGTAACCTGATATTTGCTTGTTTGTCTTGCCCCAAACGTTTGAGAAAATCTCCCTTCCACAACTCCATGCCTTGCAGCGTTTTGCCCGTGCGCAAGGCATTTTGAACGATGGGAATATCTGCCACATTTATCCCCAAGGGCAAGGACACGGGCTGATATTGCGGTGAGAGTTGAAGTTGTTCGGCGGAGGGGTTGAACGATTCTGGGGATAAGGTTTGAATATATTGGGCTACCGTTCTGCCCCGAGCATCGGTGACAATTCTCAAGTTTTTTTCTACCGAGTCGCTTTCATCGGAGACTTTTAAACTTTCCATGTAAGTTTGCAATTGCTGTCGATACGCGCTGACTTGGCTTTGACTGTTCAAATCGATCTTCAAAGTTTCGACCAGCCGAGCGATCGTATCTGCCTCTGTCTGCGCCTCATCTACGCTCCACATCACGTAGTCTTCATTGAAATACGACCCATCCCTTTGTAAAGACTGCTTGGCTTTTTGCAGTAAGGTGTCTCGGGTAACTGCGACAATTCCTTGCGTGATGACGACGATTGGTAGGGCAGTGCTAATTATTAAAACAATGGCGAGTTTGGTGCGAAAGTTGAAGTGTTGCCAGACGTTAGTGATTCTACTGCCAGCTACTCTCATTCTCAGCATGAGTGACTGTGGGCTAACAGTGCTTTCCAGCTCCTCCCCCAAACTTAATTTGGATTCTGACAGTGGTTTGCCCGTTTCCGAGCTATTCGCCTCTTGCCACCCATCAGATTTTTCTAGAGTTTCCAGCGCCTTTCGTGCCACAGAGCCGTAAATCCCATCGGGATCTTGCGCGATCGCTTCTCGGTAAAATGCGGCAGCTTTGATCGCATCTCCCGTCTGCTCTAAGGCATTCGCGAGCGTAATTTTATTCACCAAATCTTTTGGTTCGCGTTCGACTTCTGCTGCTAGCGCCGCAATGTGCTGTGGCGTGGGCAGATTTGGATAACTTTTGCTAGATGCTGTCATGGATGTACTGAGGTGCGATCGCAGGTGGATAGAGCCGTAAAAATAGCATTCACATTCAGGATAGTTACGGGGCGTTCGATCTGGGCAACACCAATGCCATAGAGCTTTAAAGCTGGCGGAAATTCTGTCGGTACGGGCTGTAATTGCTGCGGATCGAGCGATACAATTCCCTTGAGCAGCGACACCACACAGCCGACTTGCCGCGAATCTTGCTCTCTTGTCACATGACCGCTCCCGTTCAGCACGACAAGAGTTAAGTTGGTCTTGGCATGAGCATTTCTGACCGAACTAACTAGCCCCAACAACCCGCTTAAATCTAGTATCCACAACAACTTACCGCGCTGATTTGCTACCCCTAACAATGTTGATGCTACGCCAGGGATGGGGCAAATTTGCTCTAGCGTCAAGGTTACTACACCTACCGTCTGTTCCAACGGTAATAACAGTTCGATTCCCGGCGATAGCTGAATGTGAAAGTATTCGGTGAGCATTAGAGCCAACTAGGCAGTGGAATGCGGTGACTAACTGAGATGACTACACACTGTCTGGACTAGATCGAGTGGTGCAAAAGGTTTAGCAATATAAGCATCTCCTCCTTGACGTAAAGCCCAAAACCGATCGAATTCCTGATCTTTCGAGGAACAAAAAATAATTGATATATCTTCAAATGTCGGACTAGCACGCAGTTGGCGACATAAATCGAGTCCGCTTATCCCAGGCATAACAATATCTAATACGATCAGATCTGGTCGGTGGTTGGCTGACAACCAGTGCAAAGCAGATTCTGCCGAGTCAACACAAACCACATTTAAGCCAACTTGTTGCAATAAAGCCACTATCAACCGTCGATCGGTCGGGCTGTCTTCAACAACTAAAACGGTTTTCATCTATAAATTTCAGCTAAAGTAAAAAATATCTGGTTGTAGTTGTTGATAGTTGACTTTTTCTAGTTTTCCACCGTGGAAGTAAAATTGGGTTTTGTATTTACTAGCTTATATTTGTTCAGGTGTTAACTTACACCCCTAAAACAGGAACTTATCAAAATTTTGTAAACTTGTCTAGAGATAGCAGCAGATCTTAACCGTAAAATTGTATACAGGTAAGTAGCGAATAGGTAGGTTTCGGGTAGGGGGCAGGAAAGAATTTATACTAATTCCTCACCACTCCCCAACCGTCACTGACTACTCGCTAAACTACCGACTTGCTCATTCACGGGTTATCGATAATGACTTGAATCCCTCGGTCAATTGTTGCATCTGCTTCTGCTGGTGTAACTGGTCTAGGGGTAAATAAATCTCTTTGTACTGGCTTAATTTGGATTGCTCTAGGGGCTGGCAGTTTGGCGGAAGCAGGCGATCGCTTTGTTGTGGTTTCTAGTTCTATCGTGCCTAAAATTTCTGCATTTCCTCGGGCGATCGTTCGCTTCTGTGAACTTTCAACTGTTGAGATTTTATTTATACCAGGGTTGACTTCTGTTTGAGCTAAAACTGGTTGACCCAAGGGGGCTGTTACTAGCAATATAGCAGTTGCAATAGGAGAAAATCGTAGGCAGAGCATAGCTTTAGCTTGTCAAAACAAGCGCGAGGTTTGAGTAAACTTCTACACTCCATAGGTCGGTAAATAAATACGTATATTGCAGACACGCACTAACCTAATTCGCACCACTTCTAATTTCAATTTTAGTTGTGCTTGATTAGATTAGAGTTTTAATTTATTTAATGGTACTAAAACCGCTCAGTAAAAATCTGTATCGAGACTAACTTAGTTTTTCTCTTATCTGTGAGGGGAGTCGGGAGTCACTGGTCACTGGTCACTGGTCACTGGTCACTGGTCGATAACTGCTGCCAACAAAGATAGAGCGCTCTGGGAACGTGGAAACAACCTTTCCATTTGCCACCTTTAAGGTTTAATAAGACTTGTCCCTGGCGATCTAAGTAGCCGAACCATTCGCCATATTCAGGATCGGCAAAATGCGACCAAGTGTAATCGTGCATTTTTTGATACCACTCCCAACATGCTTCGCGTTCCGTCAGGCGATATCCCATTGCCAGTGCTACCAATGATTCTAAATGCACCCACCACAGTTTTTGATTCCATTCCAGCTGCTGAGGAGGATGTCCGTCAGCATCCATAAAATAGTATAAGCCACCGTATTCGTTATCCCAGGCAAAATTGAGCATGTTGAGGATTACGTCAACTGCTTGGTTAATCGTTTTCGGATCGTTGTGGCGGCGGGCAATATCCATGATGAACCACATAGCTTCAATCCCATGACCAGGATTAATCAGCCTGCCATCAAAACAATCAATATGGGAACCATCGGGAGTCACGTTTTCATACATTAACCCGCGATCGCCATCTAAAAAATCGGTCATGACTTCGCGCACGGTGGCGGCTAAAATTTCCTCTAGGCGATCGCTGGGTAGCAGCCAGTCCATTTCTAGGGACAAGTTGGCTAATATCATCGGTACTGCTAGCGATTTGAGCGATCGCGTCCCAGGATATGCTTTGTTATATTTGCCTTTGGGGTTATTTTGGCGGCGCAAGACGTTGTTGTAAGCTTGCAAGGCTACATCTTTTGCCCAGTCTTCTCCCGAAGCTAAGGCATATTTACTAAATGCCATTGCCGCGAAGCAATCGGAAAAGATATTGTATGGCTGTACCAAAGGATTACCAGCGCGATCGAGAGCAAAGTACCAGTTTCCTTCAGGATCTCGCCCGTGTTTTGCTAGAAAATTTGCGCCGTTTGCGGCGATTTTGAGCCACTCTGGACGTTTTTCTAGTTGGTTATACAGCATGGAGAAGATCCAGACTTGGCGATTTTGCAACCAGATAAACTTGTCAGTATCGTAAACTTTCCCCGCGCGATCGAGACAGGTAAAGTAGCCGCCTTGCTGCCAGTCAACTGAATGTCGTTCCCAAAACGGAATTACGTCGTTGAGGAGAGCATTTTTGTACAATTCAGCTAGTGCTTGAAAATCTTGCTGCATAACTATGGATAGCACGAGGGAGCGATCGCCACTAAATTATCACCTTGCTATAGATAATTCACAAGGGCTGTATCGCGTATATTCAGGAGCGATCGTAGACGACAATATTAAATTGCTCATCCTCGGAGGGAGGCTGAAAGTATTTGGTTATCTCCTCAAAAACTGTATCGCTGGCAAAAGCTGATTCCGATTGATTTTTACTTCGCTCTTTTAATTGACGTTTGCAAAGGTCATCAGTTGCGCTAATGAAGTATAGCCTATGGGCTGCATTAGCTTTCTCAAACAATCCGCGAAACCACTTGCGTTGGTTGATTGTGTTGGCTGAAAAATCTAGAACGACCGATATTCCTCTGGAGAGAAGATCGCTAATATGGGATGAAATCGCAGTCCGAAGACGTGGCGAGTATTTAATATAGCTTGGGACATCGACAATTTCGTCAGGGTAAAGTTGGGCAAGTAGCTCGTCTTCAACGAGAAGAATCGCGTTGTATTCTTTGGCTATTTGTCTGGCTAAGGTAGATTTTCCCGCAGCCATTTTTCCACAGAAGAAAAATAGAGTGGATTTAGTACTCACTTTAAGTCTTGCTCAGGTTTGGCGATCGTGCTTCACAGTTATGACGACACTTCCTTGTTTGTGTCCTTGTTCGACATACCTGTGAGCCTCGGCAGTTTGTTCCAATGGATAACGCCGATCTATAACTGATTTTATCTTTCCCGCCTCAATCAACTCTTTGAGGAAAATTAGATCTTCTTTACGCTCAATTGCTATCCCACCTATAACTTTCTTGCTGCTTGTTATTGAAGTCCATAGTCCTCGAAGTATTGGGGACAGATTTATGTGGACAGCTCTGAGATAAATGCCTTTTTTCTTGAGCGATCGCAGACAACCTGAAAACGAACTCTTGCCTACCGTGTCAAAAATAATATCGTAGGTCTTACCGCTTTTTGTAAAATCTTCTTGAGTGCGATCGATAACCGCGTCGGCTCCCAAAGATTTCACTAATTCTAAATTTGCCGTACTACATACCCCAGTCACTTCTGTGCCAAAGTACTTGGCAAGCTGCACGGCAGCCGTACCTAACGCTCCAGAAGCCCCATAGATCAGAACTTTTTGTCCGCTCTGAATCTTCCCTTTATCTTTCAGGAAAATCAGTGAGGTTGTTGCCCCAAAAGGAATGGCGGCGGCTTCCTCATAGGTCATGTTAGTAGGCTTGATGGCGATCGCTCCTGCTTCAGGCAAGCATATGTACTCGGCATTAGCTCCAAGATCGATCCCCGCTCCAGCAAACACCTTATCACCTGCTCGGAATTGCGTTACATTTTTGCCAACCGCTTCAATTTCTCCAGCTAGCTCGCTCCCCAGGATCGCGTTCTTTTTAGGTTTTATGAAACCATAGAAAAATCGTACGGCGAATGGGTCAGCCTTTCGTAGGCGCAAATCCGCTGACGTTACTGTTGTCGCATGTATTCTTATCAATACTTCATTGTCCTTGGGAGTAGGTTTTTCTACCTCCTTTAGCTGCATAACCTCCGGCGATCCGTATTCTGTGCAGACAATCGCTTTCATGAATGCTCCTCAAAGATAGCTTTAGTGTAGTTCACCACAATTTACACCAATGAGTTTGCAGAACCTAACTACAACGGTTCCAATCACCGGACACAGATCCCCTTGGCAACCCACTGACCACTTGACATTGTTCCGGTGCGTTGGGATTGTTCTGCCGCTGGCACCACTAACCTTTCTATTTGACAATCCTCCTGCAAGTTTGGAGTTGCTTTCTTTTCATCGCGCAGTAACCAGTTCAAAAGCTGTAGACTGACTCGAACACTGAGTAAATTGCTCTAAAACTATGCCCCAACATGTATTAACAAAACAGCAGAATGATTTGAATAGTCAATTCAAATCCATCGACGCACTCGTGCTTTGTAGTGCAGGTATTCATCACCGAATTTCCGTTCTAGGTAATTCTCCTCGCGCTGAACAACTCCGATTTGTACAATGACTAACAGAGGCAGCAGCAGCAGTAATGCCCAGATCGCACTGTTCAGTAAAGCGATGCCGATGTACAGCAGCGTAAATGATGCGTATATCGGGTTGCGGCTCAAACTAAAAACGCCGTCTGAAACAATTGCTGTTGTTGGCTGCGAAGGGTTAACTGCCGTATTTACGCGATTCATTGCCCGTAAAGCAGATATTGCGATCGCTCCTGCACAAATAACTGCCACTAGCCCCAAAACCAATGTTACAGGGCGAGGCAGCAAACCAATTGGAAAAACGACATTGAGTAGCAACCCGATCGTTAACGTTCCAGCGTAAAGTGCTGGTGGAAAAGCAATTACTCCAGCATTGTCCATCATTGGTTCAGTCATTGAAAATTACCTCTTTTTGAATGCATGGTCAGATAGAGTTATGCAGCACTTTAAAGTCAGTTTATGAGCGTTAGGGGGTGAAATGCTTTCACCCAGACCGATGATTAACTTGTGGGCTATGCTCAAACTTCCAGCGATCGTCGTCACCAGAAAGGCTAGGATTGGGAGGCATCGGAAAGCCTTTTTGTCGATCCCACCGCTCCAAATCGTAGCCAGGATAAAAGGGCGTGAGCATGAAATTGGTGAAAGCCTTCAGCCGATTGCTAAACGTTTGTCTGGCGAATGGCAGAGCAGCATAGCGACGGGCGGTTGTCTCGAAGCTCTCGGCTGGGGTTCCCGTCAGTTTTCTAACCACATCATTGACACCGCCATCGATCTCGAATGTGCCCCGCTTCATCTCTTCAATGTAGTAGCGATAGCCGCTGATCTCCAGTGGATTAACACGCTGCTGTTGAGCGACTTTGCGAAACATCCAGAACGGCAAGTTGATTGGTATGACGTGATGCCCCACGACTTTAGCAATAATCTCACCCATTTCTCTCCCAGACAGAAGCTTTGGTCCCGTCGGTCGATAGCTCATTCCCGCATGACGATCGGGCTGCATCAGGATAGCGACCGCTATTCGTGCGATGTCCTCATTGGAGACAGGTGCTGCCTTGCCCTTTCCTGTTAACACTGGGTAAATTCCCAGCAACGCTGCATAGTCGATCGTGCGAAGGAAATTATCTGCGAACAGACCAGGATTGACGATCGTGTGGGCGACACCGGGAATCTGTGCGAACAGACGATCGATCAGCCAGGTCTGTCTAGTCATGATGGCTGGATGCGCTCTGTGCGACAGCCATTGCCCCATCTGAACGATCGCTTCGAGCTTTGCCTCTTTTGCGGCGATCGCAAAAGCTACTGCACTCTGGATCGCATAGGTATGGTAAACTGGCAGATAGTAAGCGCGTTGAGTTCCACGTATAGCATCCAGCAACTGGTGGGGATCGAACATGTCTGCGACGATAGTTTCCACGCCAAAGCGATTGAGCCGTTCACTCCTTGCGTCATGTTGATGCACGAGCGCGCGAACCGGATACCCCTTTGCTACCAATTGCTCGACAATGGCACCGCCTGTCTTACCAGTGGCACCTGTAACTAATATGGTGGGATGTTTCATCATTTTGAACCCTTAACGTGGTGTTTTGAATGAAAGCAAAGGACATTTAAGTGTATATGCACGTTTAATGGAAAATTTTTAGACTTAGCGCATGAGTGCAGTTGTTTCCGTCAAGTAGGCAAGCATCTCATCCATACGCCGTTGTCTAAGGGTTTCCTCTTGAAACCGCTCGATCGAATTCAGATGAGTTGATTGAGTTAGTGAGTTTCTTCATGATTTTAAGTGTATATGCACTTATCTTGGATGGCAAGACACCAAATGAAATTTAATACTTACTGAGAATCTTAAAGCTTTACCTCGCCTATAGCCTCGAAACAACTTGGATTTAGACACCAGCAGATTCGCTTCAAATGACTGCCATAACCCAAAACACAAGCGGCAGAACTATTTATTAGACTGACTCCTCGCAACCTAACATACCCAATTGGGTGATTAGACTGCAAACACGCAGTCTAAATCCGATATTTAGCTGATTAGACTGCGTATCTGCTCGTATATTAGTGGAATCTGGGTGATTAGACAGACAAACTTTAGTTATTTTCTCTTTTTCTGCCTTACTCTTGCACTATAGTCTATGCAATAGGGTGCTTAGAGTGCAAAGCCTTGGAGAAGTTCGATGGAATAGCGCCCCAAGAAGTGATTCGATCGCATTCATCATGCTTGTTAAATAAAGCATCATTATTCAGTCATAAAAAAGTAGGGTGGGCAATGCCCACCCTACTAACAAGTCAAGCTCAAACAACAGATAATTTTTGCTCTTTTTCTTGCATGTATTCGGTGACAATTTGCCGGAATTGTTCGCCTTCAATTGTCTCGTTATCGACTAACAAATCTACTAAGCGATCGACTAAATCGCGATTTTCGCGGATAATTGTCCGCGCTTTTGTAAATGCTTCAGTCGCGATCGCCCTAACTTGATTGTCGATTTTTCTTGCCATCTCTTCGGAATATTCCGATCGCTCCATCCACCCTCCCCCTAAAAATACCTCGTTATCTGGACTTTCTAGAGCGACTGGACCCAAATCTGACATTCCGTATAATGTCACCATTTCCCGCGCTAGGTTAGCAACCATTTTTAAGTCTCCAGAAGCACCCGTAGTGACTTCTGAATCGCCAAATACTTCGGCTTCAGTGGCTAATCCTCCCAGGGCGATCGCAATTCGGTCTAAAATCCAAGCGCGACTGCGCAAGTAGCTACTGTCTACATTTTCTTCATCGGGTACGCTTTGGGCAAAACCACCAATTCCGCCTGAACGGGGAATAATTGTCACCTTATTTAAAGGATCGGAATTTTTCAGCAGCGTAATTAATAAGGCGTGTCCGATTTCATGATAAGCCAACAACCGCTTTTTCTTACTGTCTAATAAGGGTGTGAGCGACAACCCAATCGTAATTCGATCGATCGCATCCAGAATTTCCAACGGTGTAATCGCCTCTTTGCGCCGTCTCGCGGTTAGAATTGCCGCTTCGTTGAGTAGATTCGCTAAATCTGCACCAGAGAACCCTGGAGTGCGTTGGGCGATCGCTTCTAAAGAGACGGAATCATCGACTTTCTTATTACGGGCGTGGACTTGTAAAATGCCCAATCGTCCTTTATATGCTGGCAGATCCACCGTGACTTGGCGATCGAATCGACCGGGACGTAATAATGCCGCATCGAGTACGTCAGGACGGTTCGTCGCAGCAATGATGATAATTCCCGTATTGCCTTCAAACCCGTCCATTTCTGTGAGTAATTGGTTGAGAGTTTGCTCTCTCTCATCGTTTCCACCACCAATTCCCGCACCTCTTTGTCTGCCTACCGCGTCAATTTCATCGATAAATATTAAGCAGGGGGCATTTTCTTTCGCTTTCTTAAATAGGTCTCGTACCCGCGATGCACCGACACCGACGAACATTTCGACGAATTCGCTACCAGAGATACTGAAAAATGGGACTGCTGCTTCCCCAGCGATCGCTTTTGCTAGTAATGTTTTCCCCGTTCCTGGGGGTCCGATTAACAAAACTCCTTTAGGAATTTTTGCCCCGACTGCGGTAAATTTCTCTGGCTGTTTGAGGAAAGTCACAACTTCTTGTAACTCTTCTTTGGCTTCGTCAATCCCTGCAACATCGTCAAATTTTACGCCCGTTTTAGCTTCCATTTGAAATCTAGCGCGAGACTTCCCAAAACTCAGGGCTTGATTAGAAGAATTAGCTGAACGACGTAACAATAGCAACATCAACGCCATCAGAGGCACGATCCAGAGTAAATTTGCTAGCAGACCCACTGCAGCCCTACTATCAGCAGAAGAATTGACTTCCAATGGGACTTGTCTATCTCTAGCTCTATTAATTAATTCTGGATTTTGTTGTAATAACAATACTTCTTTAGGTGGTTCGTCCGCCTTTTGTCCCTTGAGCTGAACTTTAGCAATATTCTGCGCTGGGTCAAGCTCTATTCTGGTAACATCTCCGCGATCGATGCTGCGTAACAATTCGCCGTAATTCAGCGTGTTGGAATTTTCTCTTTGCGCCAGTACCGGAGTACCTACAAGCATTGACTGCAATATCATTCCACTTGCTGCCAAATGCCATAGACTTCGCTTCGCCATATTCATAGCTTTGCTACCGACTGGCGATCGCCGATCTAATGACTGTTTGCGCGAACCTCTCATATTAAAATGCCCTCTGTCGCTGCCTTGACCCATAAACTGTTTTGCAAAGGACGGTAGGTACGATCCACCGTTCTATTTCATACTTAACAGATTGAAGAGATTTTGCCTTAGCTCCAGCTATAAACTCAATTCTTCCAATCTCTAGTGTAACTTCCTGAATCAGTTGTCAGTTATCAGTATGGAGACGTTACATGTAACGTCTGTACAAAGTTGTCCGCGATCGGTTACCTCTTGCCAATGACTGATGACTAATGACCGATGACTTACTACTATTTCCTCAAATTTGACATCCTCTAGTAAAAGTCGCTATATTTAATTTAAACATACTCGTAATGATTACGAGTATCAACAAGCAGAAAAAATAGATAAAGCCATCAAACAAGTGAAACAAGGAATATTCTAGTTTTACTTTTGCGATAGTCAACAAATATCGTCAACAAGGATTGAGATATGGTTAAGATTGTGGGTATCGGTGGCAGCTTGCGAGAAGATTCATACAGCCAACTCGCATTAGAAATTGCAGCGAGGCGAGTCGAAGCACTAGGAGCAGAGGTAGAGATTTTAGATTTAAGGCAGATGCAGTTACCCTTTTGTCATGGGGGCGATGAGTATCCAGGCTACCCAGACGTAGAGCGGTTGCAGAATACAGTCCAGCAGGCTGATGGCTTAGTTTTGGCTACGCCCGAGTATCACGGTAGCATTAGCGGCGTGCTGAAGAATGCCTTAGATTTGATGAGCTTCGACCAGCTAGATAGTAAAGTTGCAGGGCTAATTAGCGTTCTAGGTGGTCAACCAAATAGCAATGCTCTCAACGATATGCGGTTAATTATGAGATGGGTTCACGCTTGGGTAATACCGGAACAAATTGCGATCGGACAAGCGTGGAAAGCTTTTGGAGCTGATGGCAAGCTATTGGATGAAAAATTGTCGCAACGCTTCGACCAATTTGCTCAAAGTTTAGTTGAGAATACGCGCAAATTACGCGGTGTTTCCTAAAAATGTAGAGACGTTGCGTGCAACGTCTCTACATTTCTAATGGTGATGATGTCCGTCGTGGTGATGATGTCCGTCGTGATGGTCGTGGTGATGGTGGTGAGCGGACACAACCGCTAACTGAGGATTAACTGAGAGTGCCTGCTCTGATAGAAGAGCAGCAATTTGAGGATTCGCCCATTCTGCTGCCATTTGTAGAAAGCGAGAATGAGCATTTACACAAGGCATTTGCACGTAGCTAATTGTGGAATGCTTGCGTCGCAAGTTGTGAATGATGTGGTCTACGTCTAGTAGAGTTTCATGATTTTCTGTGGCAAAACCAATTGGCATGAAGACGATCGCCGTTGCGCCCAAATCGATCAGATTTTTTGCTGCTTGGAATGCATTTGGCTGCGTCCATTCAATGAGAGGAGTATCGTGGTTGAGCCAGCCTACAGAGATCAGTGGGTAGCGGTGGATGAGTTGTTCTCTCACTAGTTCGTATAGAGCTTCACTTTCTGCAATCCCCGACGTGAAACCCTTAGCTTTGTGGGGACAACCGTGATTCATTAACACGATGCCGATCTGGGAAGGTAAGTAAGCAGACGCAAGCTCGGCGGCGATTTTTTCTTCTACCAACTGCGCCATCAAATTGATATAGGCAGGTTCGTTGTAGAAAGAAGGAATGTAGCGTTGTCCCTTCAGCCAGTGTTCTTCACCATCAGCTAACTTTGCTAAAGCATTATTAACTTGTTCGACAGCAATGCCGCTGGTGAAAATAGAATCGACAACCAGTAGAGGATAAATCAGTAGTTTGTCAAATCCTTGTGCCTTGATTTCTGTGAGAACTTGCTCTGGAAGGTAGGGAGCGCAAAAGTTGAAGGCTTTGAAGACTTGAATGCGATCGCCCCATTTAGCTTGTAGCTCTTGCTCGATTCCCGCCCGTTGCTGCTCGAAAATTGCGTTATGGGGGGAAACAAAGTGGTTGTGTTGATGCTGCCACTCGTGCAAGTCAAACATTGCCAATAGCTTTGCTAAAGGAGGATAGATCCACGTTGGCACGGGGGCAAATTTAGCTGTAAGTAGATTTAAAGCTTGTTCGTTATAGTTGGCGAAATCTGCATAGCTTTCAACTTCACCATAACCCATTAGTAAAACGGCAACTCTGTCTTGGTTATAATTTGGAGCTGGCGCTTGAGGTTGTTGTTTCTCTGGAGTTGCTACCAATTTCCTTGCCTCGCCTGAATAAATGTTCTGCCAGTCTTTGATGCTTGTAGCAGGGAGAGTACAAATTCTCATACCCCGCGATCGCTGGTACTACTCTTACTCACACTAGGTTAGCATCCCCTATAGGGGGATTGGTCTATCTCTAGGAGAAATACATATGTTTTAAGAATCGAGTAGAGACGCTGCGTGCAACGGCTCTACTCGGAATTAGGCAACGATCGCCCGATCGCGTCCTTCTTGTTTAGCGCGATAGAGAGCGGTATCGGCAGCTTTGAGAATGGCTTCTCCCTCTAAACCGTGTTTGGGAAAGCTAGCTACTCCTAAAGATAGAGTTATTGCTCCTATGGGTTGACCGGAAGATTCGACATGCAGTTGTTTGACAGCGGCGCGAATTTGTTCGGCACGTAATTGCGTTACTCCAAGGGAGGCTTCGGGAAGAATGAGCAGAAATTCCTCTCCACCGTAACGACAAGCAATATCCGAACCTCGGACGTAACTTTGCAGGCAGCGTCCTAATTCTCGTAACACGGCATCGCCAGCATCGTGTCCGAGAGTGTCGTTGATCCGCTTGAAGTAATCGACATCGAGCATAATTACGGAAAGTGGTTGTTGCTTGCGATCGCAACGTAGCATTTCCCGCTCTAAAGCTTCTTCCATATAACGTCGATTGAATAAACCAGTCAGCGAGTCGCGAATGCTCTGGTTTTTCAAAGTTTCGCGGAGTTTTAAATTAGCTAAAGTCGGAGCGATATGTTCTGCGACTCCAATCGCTAGTTGCCTTTTGGCAGGGGAAAGAACGCCCTTCTCTAGCGAACCGAGATAAAGCACGCCGAAGGTTTCTCGATGCGCCATCAAAGGCACGCACAAGGACTCAGCTGGTAAGCTGTGGTGTACGTGTTTGCAGAGCAAACCGTCGTCGGCATCATCTACCCAATGAGGTTTACCCAAGCGGAGCGCCCAACAATCATCGGGATTAAAAGCTTGCTGATTTGCTAAGAGGGGGACTCCCCAGGTAGCAACTGGTTCTAGTAAACTTTTCGTGTTGCGGTTGAGAAAAATTCCCCCCGATGCTTGCGGGAACAGAGATTGCACGAGTTGAGCTAGGGTGGTGCAAGCTTCTTCCAGCGTCAGACAAGCTTGTAGTACATCAACGGTATAGCTGAGATAGGTAATTTCGTGGTTGCGCTGTTTGAGTTCGTTGACCCAATTACTCAGTTGCTCGTTAGCTTGCACTCTTTCTGCTTCCGCTTGCTTGCGTTCGGTTACATCAGTACCAGAGGCAATGATGTAACTAATTTTACCGCTGGCATCGTACATCGGTGTGAAAGCAAAGTCAATCGTGATGAATCGATCGTCGCCTACTTTTGCTTCGCCTTCATAACGCACTTTTTCACCCTGACTGACGCGATCGATCGCCGATCGCAACTCGGCTTGCACCGTGGGAGAGTAAGACCACCAGTAAGTTTGAATCAAGGATTTACCTAAAACATCTTTGGGCTGAAGATCGGCTGCATCGAGTAAAGCTTGGTTGGCTTCGATCAGCGTACCATCAGCCGAGAGAACGGCAACAAAGGAGAATAAGCTATTGATAATGTTACGTAAGTGTTGTTCGCTGTGACGCAGGCTTTCTTCAGCAGTGGAATGAGCCGTAACGTCCATCCCACAGGCGATCGCGTACTCTACTAACCCTTGGCGATCGCGCAGGATCGTATTTGTCCAAGCAATGCGGCGAGTATTACCATCGCGGTTGAGACAGTAACCTTCATATTGACTTGCCGATTGACTGGTAAGTAAATTTTCCCAGTGAGTTTTGGGCGATTCAGCTTCACCAGGGAGCGAAAATAATTCCCAGAAAAACTTTCCTTTAACTTCTGTTGCGGTGCGAGCGGTCATTTCTTCGCAGGTGCGGTTACAGCGAAGAATTCTCCCTTGCGGGTCGAGAACCACCACCAAAGCGCCGGCGGTATTGAGGATTGCTTCCGAAAAATCTCGTTCCTGGGCGATCGCTTCGGTTATTTGCTGGCGCTCTCTGATTTCGCGATCGGTAAAACCGTAGACTCCAGTTAAGAGCAACATATTCAGGCAAATAGCAGCAGCAAAGGCAAACATGGATTGACGAGTGCGCGTAAATTCTGCTTGCGACTGCTTCTGTAACAGAGCGTACTCCGTGCTTTCCATCTCTTGGACGATCGCTTCAATTTTATCTGCGATCTGCTTCGATTTTTCTAATAGGGTAGTTTGAGAAGCGGCTGTAGCTCCTTTAGTCTTTCTTAAAAAAGTTGCTTGTTCGATTTCAGTAATTTTTTGCTCGATTAAGGGTTGCAGAGTTGACAAACGGCGCTGTTGGTGAGGATTATTGCCAGTTTCCTGCTGGAGATGGATGACTTTAGTTTGAATGTCTCTTGCCGCGTCGTAGTAAGGTTCTAAATAGCTAAGTTGTCCAGTAACGATATAGCGATGTTTGGCGATCGTTGCCTTCTGCATGGAGGCATGGATGTCTTTCAAGTCTTCGAGGACGCGATAGTGCTGGATTTGCTTGTCGTGATTGCGCCCTAGACTAGTCAGAGTGTGATGAGACACTGCTCCTACCCCAATTAACGTTGCTGAAGCTAAACCCAAGCCAAGCGCCATGCGGGTAAAAAAGTGCTTGTTACTGGGATGTTGGCGGTTGATAGTTGGTGTCGATGAAAGGCGTTCGCTTCTCTGTTCCAACAACTTCACCACTTGACGACCTAAAGACTGCAATGCTTCTATTTGCTGCAAATCCAGTTCTCGCGCCGTGCGGTCGATCGCACACAAACTCCCAATTGCGTATCCTTCCGCAACAATCAGGGGAACGCTAGCATGAAAGCGAATGTAGGGCTGGGAACAAACTAAGGGATGGGTAGCAAACTGAGAGTCTGTGGAAGCATCGCTGACAACGAAAACTTCTTTTTGTTGTAGCGCTCGTCCGCACAACGCCAGATCGCGCGCGAGGGACTCGATCTGCCAACCAAAACACGCCTTAAACCACTGGCGATCGAGATCGATAAAACTAATGCTAACAATAGGAACGCCGCAAATTAACGCCGCCAATCGCACAATTTCATCAAACTCTGGTTCTGGCGGTGTATCGAGAATTTGACACCGATAGAGAGCTGCTAGTCTGGCGGCTTCATCTTCTAGCAGCGTTGAATTTCCAATAAAAAATTTTGTTTTTGATAACTTTTCTGCTGAGGCATTCAGCCGTTGGTGGGCGGCGGTAATCATCTAAACTCTAGATACTTAAAAACAAGGTTTGTATTCTTCAAAGTTTCGTTTCGAGAAGCCAGGAGTAACTACAGTAAGAACACTGAAAGACTTCTTAAAACTTTCTAAATTCAAGTCATGAAAGTCGTTATTTGTGCGGGAATCCACGATTTGCATCTGACTCAAGCGTTAATCACAGCCTTCGAGTCAAGTTTTATCTCTCTATCGCAGCTAAAAGAAACGGGAAATTTACTGGTTTATTCTCCGCCATATCCGTATTTATCCCTATCTGCCGTAGGCATTTTACAGTTTCTTCACGATCGCCTCGGCAGTCCAAAATCTGCGCCGCCGTTGATTTTCCTCGGTTTTAGCGCTGGAGTCGTAGGCGCACTTGGTGCAGCCTGGGGATGGCAACTGATGGGGGGCAAAGTACGCGCGGCGATCGCGGTAGACGGATGGGGAGTGCCTTTATTTGCTAACTTTCCCTGCTATCGCCTTAGCCACGACCCTTTCACCCACTGGAGTTCCGCCCTCTTAGGCGGTGGAAACGACAGCTTTTATGCCGATCCGCCCGTAGAGCATTTGGTACTATGGCGATCGCTGCCAACAATTACAGGTTGGTGGGTACACTCAGATGAGAGTCACTTGCAACACCGTACTTACCTGACGGCATCTGAATTTTTGTCTATGCTTTTAAAACGACACGGGAACGAGGGAGTGGTTAGTGGCTAGTGGCTGGTGGCTAGAATCGATCCCTTGTCTCCCTATTACCCGACTCCCGTACGGGCGGGTTTTCCAAACAAACTCTGATACTAACTACAGACTTTGGGTAAACCCGCCCCTACAATTCCCTGCTCCCTGCTCCCTGCTCCCTAATCTAAATGTTTCCCACCGAACCGCCTGCTAACACAAATGGGTTTCGCGCCCTGTTGCACAATCGAAATTTTATGCTGCTGTGGATCGGGCAACTGTTGTCCCAGCTAGCAGATAAAGTTTTTCTCGTCCTGACGATCGCCCTGTTGGAAAACTATCCCCTTGCCGCAGGCATAGAGGATACCAGGCGTTCTGACCTATTTATGGCGTTTACCCTACCAGCAATTCTGTTTGGTTCTGCTGGGGGTATATTGGTCGATCGCGTCCCAAAAAAGCCGATCATGGTTGGCTCTGATGTGGTACGAGGGCTGTTGACACTGATGATCCCGCTTCTACCACGGCAATTTCTGATTTTGCTATTGCTGACTTTTGCGATTTCTACAGTGACGCAATTTTTTGCCCCCGCCGAACAAACAGCGATCCCCTTGCTAGTTAAGCGAGAACAACTCATGTCTGCTAATGCCCTTTTCAGCAGCACGATGATGGGCGCGTTAATTGTTGGTTTTGCTGTGGGGGAACCGTTGTTAAGCTGGGCGAAATCTTCTTTGGGTGATTCAGGACAAGAATTAGTCGTGGGTGGATTATATCTACTATCGGCGGGGATCATGCAGCCGATAAGCTTTCAAGAACGGCAGTCCCATAGAGAAGAACGACAGAAAAAAAATGCTTGGACTGAGTTTAAAGAGAGTTTGGATTATTTGCGACGCAATCGTTTGGTATTAAATGCCATGTTGCAAATGACAACTTTATATTGTGTATTTGCTGCTGTAACCGTACTAGCAATTCGCCTAGCAGCAGAGTTTGGTTTGAAAGAAAAGCAATTCGGCTTTTTTCTGGCGGCAGCTGGGGTAGGTATGGTATTCGGTGCGGCAATTTTAGGTCACTGGGGCGATCGCTTGCATCACAAGCCTCTACCTTTGTACGGATTTTTGATGATGGCGTTTGTCTTAGGCATATTTACATTTACCCACAGTCTATTCCTTGCCTTGGGATTGTCTGTGTTGCTGGGTGTTGGGGCTGGTTTTATCGGCGTACCGATGCAAACCCTAATTCAACAGCAAACTCCACCGGAAATGCACGGTAAGGTATTCGGCTTTCAAAACCACGCGATCAATATTGCTTTATCCGCACCTTTGCTGATTACCGAAAGGCTAACCATTGCCTTTGGCTTACGCAGCGTTCTGATCGGGATGAGTGTCGCCGTCACCGCGATCGGGATCTGGGCGTGGCAAAATACTCGTAGAGTTTTGAAAGATGCGATTTAATTGGGGTGTAGAGAGCATAGATAGATGACAACTTTTACTGCAATTATCGAGAGAGATACCGATACTCAACTGTATGTGGGCTACGTCCCTGGTTTTCCTGGAGCGGATTCCCAAGGCGAAACTCTCGATGAGTTACAAGAGAATCTACGTGAGGTCATTGAAATGCTTCTAGAGGACGAAAAACCATTTTTCCAAACCGAGTTTGTCGGAATTCAACAAATTGCAGTTCGGTAGATTTATGAGTAATATTCCTGTTTTAAAACCGCAGGAGGTCATTCAGATACTAGAAAACCTTGAATTTGCTGAAGTACGCCAGAAAGAACCGCACATGCAATTCCGACACAATGATGGTCGAGGAACAACAGTTCCGTTTCACCAAGGACGCGACATATCACCCAGGCTACTAAGGCAGATTGCCAGCGATATTGATTTAACTATTGAAGAATTATTAAAGTTTCGATAGCGTAGAAGCGATAGCTAATGCTTTGTTACAAGTGACTAGTGATTTCTCCCCCAAGTAGGCGACTCTCCCCTCGCTCCCTCAGATCTCTTCCCCCGACTCCCGACTCCCGCATAGATAAAACTTATCCTATGATTCAGCGCTTTTTATCTATGTCATGAGATCCTGAACATTAGATACTAGAGTAAATTTAATAATCGATTGGCAATTTAAAATACAAAATATAAATACAGGTATCCCCCTAGTTAACTAAGTACTGCGTGAGGTTTCCCGTGCGAGCATCTCGTACCCACAGTGTTTCCATCAAAAACGGTCATCTGAATTCATCGGCAATTTCTACTACGCCTCTAGTTACGCCCAAACGGGCGACTGGGGCTTATGCTCTGATTGACAGTCTCAAGCGTCACGGAGTCGAACATATTTTCGGTTATCCCGGCGGAGCAATTTTACCAATTTACGATGAGCTATATCGGGCGGAGGCTGCTGGTGGGATTCAACATATTTTGGTCAGACACGAACAAGGCGCGGCTCATGCGGCTGATGGCTATGCCCGCGCTACTGGTAAGGTAGGCGTGTGTTTTGGCACTTCTGGACCTGGGGCAACTAACCTAGTGACGGGAATTGCGACAGCCCATATGGACTCGATTCCGATGGTGATCGTAACGGGACAAGTCTCCCGCGCCGCAATTGGCACGGATGGGTTTCAGGAAACTGATATTTATGGCATTACCCTGCCAATCGTCAAGCATTCCTACGTGGTGCGCGATCCCGCTGATATGGCGAGGATTGTGGCGGAAGCTTTCTACATTGCTAGTACGGGTAGACCAGGACCAGTTTTGGTTGACGTGCCGAAAGATGTGGGGCTAGAAGAATTTGACTACGTACCTGTAGAACCAGGAACGGTGAGGTTGACTGGATATCGCCCTACTGTCAAGGGAAATCCACGTCAAATCGTGCAAGCAGTGCAGTTGATCCGGGAGAGCCAGCGCCCATTACTATATGTGGGAGGAGGCGCGATCGCCTCTGGCGCACATGCAGAAATTCGACAACTAGCAGAAATGTTCCAAATTCCCGTTACCACAACTTTGATGGGCAAAGGGATTTTTGACGAACACAATTCCTTGGCTGTGGGAATGTTGGGAATGCACGGTACGGCATACGCCAATTTTGCCGTGAGTGAGTGCGATTTATTAATTGCTGTTGGGGCAAGATTTGACGATCGCGTGACTGGTAAATTAGATGAATTTGCTTCCCGCGCTAAAGTCATCCACATCGATATCGATCCGGCGGAAGTTGGCAAAAACCGCGCCCCAGAAGTGCCAATTGTCGGCGACGTGCGGACAGTTTTAGTCGAGTTGCTGCGGCGATGTCAGGAAACAGGGGGATGTCAAAATCCTAACCAAACTCAAGCATGGCTCAAGCGCATCGAGGGTTGGAAAGAAGATTATCCTCTAATCGTGCCACGGCACGCCGATCGCCTCTCACCCCAAGAGGTGATTGTAGAACTGAGCCAGCAAGCACCGAATGCTTACTACACTACCGATGTCGGACAGCATCAAATGTGGTCGGCGCAATTTTTGAAAAATGGTCCCCGTCGCTGGATCTCCAGTGCTGGCTTGGGAACGATGGGCTTTGGAATGCCTGCGGCTATGGGTGCAAAGGTGGCATTGCCAGATGAAGAGGTGATTTGCATCAGCGGTGATGCGAGTTTCCAAATGAATTTACAAGAATTGGGAACCCTTGCACAGTTTGGCATTAATGTCAAGACCGTAATTGTCAATAACGGTTGGCAAGGAATGGTACGTCAGTGGCAACAAGCATTTTACGGAGAGCGTTATTCTTCCTCGAATATGGAACCTTCAATGCCAGATTTCGAGCTGCTGGCTAAAGCCTACGGCATCAAAGGAATGGTAGTTTCTACGCGAGAGGAATTAGCTACGGCGATCGCCCAAATGCTAGCTCACGATGGTCCCGTCTTGATGGACGTGCATGTCAATCGTGAAGAGAACTGCTACCCAATGGTTCCACCCGGTAAGAGCAACGCTCAAATGGTGGGTTTACCAAAACAACCTAAAGCTGAAAAAGCTGTAGAGGTCGTCCATTGCAGCAATTGCGGCGCACAAAATCTCTCGCGCAATAACTTCTGTCCTGAGTGTGGCACGAAGATTTAAGTTGGTAAGGGGAATGGGTAATGGGTAGTTGGTAGTTGCAATTGCCCATTATCAAAAAGTAGTTTCAACCTGCAATTGGCACGTTTTTAAATGCACCTGTATCTGGAATAAACAGATCGATCGCCGTCACACCTTCCGGTATTCTCAACCACACGTAAGCGTCTGATGAGGCATTTTTCCGCACAAAGTACAAATTAACGCTGCCTGACGATCGCTTATAGTCTACTGGTTCGTAAGTTTCACTAGTATCGGGATTACGGGCTTTCGTACCTGCTACATTAATTGCGTCGCTAGGGCTAGCATCAGCTGCAAGGCGACGGATTCGCATTTGTACGTTGACGACATCGCGCGTTTTTGCTTCTGGATCTGTGATTCGCTTGACAGATAGTAACTCTAATTTCGCTTTATTGCCAATAGCAGATTGGACGAATTGTCCTGGTTGAATCCCACTTGTAGCAGCGGGCGCGGTTGCTGTAGTGTCGGATGCAGCAGACGACACTGGTGCTGTTGTCTCTGGTTGAGCATTTCCTGATGTACCAGTACTAGCGTTACTGCTAATAGCAGCAATTTTTTCTTGCAGCGTAAACACTTGATAGGCAGTGAAGCCACTAAAACCCAATGCCAAAATTGAGAGTATAACAGCCATACCAGATAAAAAATTACTCATAGTCTATCGTTGTCAATCTTTGTGCTAGTGCTGAATTAAAATGCGATCGCCTATTATGTCCCACAAGTAGAGTTGTTGGTAGTGCGATCGTAGCTAATAAATATAGTAAAAACCTGGTTTATGCTTCGCGACTCCCTAGTACGGGCGCACTGCTTTGCGCCCGTACCGACTCCCGCTAATTCTGACTAATCGGCACATTTCTAAATGTTCCCGTCTCTGGGATAAAAAGATCGAGAGTATTAACCCCCTCTGGTACTTGTAGCCAAACATAAGCATCCGAGTAAGTTTGCGGACGCAGATAAAATAGGAATACTGGATTAGTGGCTCGATTTAGAAAGTCAAAGGCTCTGTAAGTCTCGCTAGTTTCGGGGTTACGGGCTGTAGTGGCGCTGACAGTAATTACGTCCTGAAAATTTGGCTGTTTTGTACCCAACCGCCAAATCCGCATTTTGACATTCACAACATTGCGAGTTGCCAATTCGGGATTATTCAAGCGTTGTGCTGAAATGACTTGGACTTGCGCTTTATTATCCAAAGCTTTACGAATCAAGCTATTTGGTTGCATTATCAAGCTACCAGTCGCCTGCATTGCTGTCATGTTGGAAGTTGCAGCGCGAGAAACCGCCCTAGTAAATTGATTTGCAGTCGAGATCGGCACATTCTTAAACGGCGTAGTTTGATCGACAAACAGATCGATTGTCGTGACTCCCTGCGGTACGTCGAGGACGACATAAGCATCTATGGGTTTATCCTGACGCAGTTTACTGAGTGAAACTCTACCAGACGATCGCCGCATGAAATCAGTGGCTCGATAGAATTCGCTGGTTTCGGAATTGCTTGCCATAGTCGAACCAACGCTAATCGTACCTTCTATAAGTGGCGTATCTGTAAGTTTTTCAATCTGCATTTCCACATTAACTTCATCTGGCTTGCCAGGGATTCTTTTGACGGCAATAATTGTGACTTGGACTTGATTGCCAAAAGCGGTTTGAACTAAATTGGCTGCTGGAACTTTTGTTGCTGGTGGTACGGAGAACAAATCGCGATGGCTGCCTTTGTCAGTTTGAGTGGTAGAGAATAATTTTAAATACTGGTCAAATAATAATCCGCCGATAATGGCGCTACAAATTCCAATAACCAGGGCGATCGCCAATAAAAAGTATGTTTTACTCTCGCGATCGCTGCTTTGAGCCAAATTTGGTATGCTAAGAGTCTTTTTGTCAGGCGATTGTTTAGCGATTTGTACTTTAGTCATATAGTTTTAATCGTCTGTACGCATTTCATCGTCTACACGCAGTCGGCAGTAATTATACGGGTCGGAGATTAAGTAAATCGTACAATATGTATCAGCAAAAACATGATGAAATCTGCTCTTAGGGATATTGTCAAACCAGTTAGCCTACTGCTAACAATTGCCAACGCTCAGATCTACTTGATGCTACCAGCCATAGCTAACAATATTCCACACGCATCTTTACCACATGCATCTTTAAATGCATCCTTAAAAATTGTCCAGCAGCCTTTACATAACGCAACAAATGCCATTTGTCCCGCTCAATTAGAAACAGCGATCGCCACGGCGATCGATCGCTCCCAACTCAATCGCGCCCGTTGGGGAATTCTAGTCCAAACCGTGAATCGCGGCGATCTGCTATACAGCCGGGACGCTCAAAACTATTTTATTCCAGCATCTAACGTCAAATTATTCACAACCGCTGCCGCTTTGCAAAGACTGGGTTCGCAATTTCAAATTCGCACTTCTGTTTATCCCACGATCGCGGGTGGTTTACGAGTTATCGGTCGCGGCGACCCTAGCTTAACCGACATCCAGTTGCAAGCATTAGCAACACAGGTAAAACAGCAGCAATTTCATCGCATCAGTCAGTTAGTGGCAGAAGATGATTATTTTCAAGGTTCCGTCATTAATCCCGGCTGGCAATGGGAAGATATACAATCAGACTATGGCGCACCTGTCAATAGTTTGATTTTGAATCAAAATACTGTCAAGTTAACTGCGATACCACAACAAGTCGGTCAACCCCTACGCCTCAATTGGTCTGACTTGAGAGAGGGTATGCAATGGCAGATCGAAAATGAAGCGCTCGCCGTTCCCGCAGCTAAATCTTCCCTCAACGTCAGGCGCGACTCAGGTGTAGCAGTACTCAAAGTCACCGGACAGATGGGAATTAACGCACCACCTGAATCAATAAATTTAGCGGTGGTCGATCCAAAAGCGCATTTTTTACGTCACTTTCAGCGCAGTCTTGCCCAAGCAGGAATTACGTTATCACCTGGGAACGAGTTAGTGCAACAACAAGAGCGGCAGTCTACCCTCGGACTGCGGGAGATAGCATTTGTCGTCTCGCCACCGCTATCAGAGTTATTAGTGGAGACAAATCAACAGAGTAACAATCTCTATGCGGAAGCTTTATTGAGAATACTGGGAGCGAAATTACAGCTAACGCCTACCACACAATCGACAGATGAAATTGGCTTACAGAATGTCAAAGAGACTTTGACTGCCTTGGGGGTCGATCCTACTGGTTACGTGCTGGCAGATGGCTCGGGGTTGTCGCGGCAAAATTTAGCCAGTCCAATCGGGATCGTCCAAACTCTCAGAGTGATGGCAAATTCACCCCTTGCCTCTGTATATCGTACCTCTTTGCCCGTCGCTGGCGTGAGCGGCACTCTGAAAAGTCGCTTTCAGGGTACAACTGCGCAAGGAATTGTCTTAGCAAAAACAGGGACGATGAGTGGCGTTGTTGCCTTGTCTGGATATATCAATCCTCCCAAGTACGAACCTTTAGTTTTTAGTATTATTGTCAATCAATCTGACCAGCCTGCATCAGTTTTGCGGCAGACAGTGGACGATCTCGTGTTGTTTTTAACTCGTTTGCAACGCTGTTAGTTTAAATTTAAACCCTAATTCAAAATTCGATAATTCTACCTTTACTGAGAGAACCGTTTTCGTATTCGCTCAGTTTATTACTAATCGATCGATCCCCGTGCGATCGCACGACATCTTAAAATTCACTCATAATAAGTAAGAGCAAAAACTAATTGTAGTAGAATCGTGACCGCATTAGTCAATAACTCAACTTCTATTTTCCGTCTCTCACCTTTAATTCGGATTACACTGCTGAGTTTATACATAGCCCTCACCATACCATTGCCATTTTTAGCAAAGGTGACAGCCGCACCAGTTCCTCCAATTTGGCTTTGGATAGGAATTAGCATCGGTTTCATCGCCATATACGCCGCACTCAGCGAACGAGTCATACTAAATGACCAAGGAATTCAGGTGACATATCCCCTATGGGTTCCTAAGTGGTTTCGGCGCGGTTGGTTTTTACCTTGGTCAGAGGTAAAAGAGTTAAAACCCCGTACTACCGGACAAGGTGGACTCGTATACTATTTCCTCAGTCAGGAAGGAAAAGCTTATTTGTTACCGATGCGGGTGGCTGGATTTACTAAATTGGTGCGGGAAGTACAAGCAAAAACTGGAATTGACACCACGGATGTCATTCCCCTATCACAGCCTTGGATGTACTTAATTTTGTTGGTATTTACTCTGTTGTTATTATTAGTTGATGCCTGGACAGTTACCACTGCGATCGCATTAAACTAATTCAACTCTGGGAGAGAGGAGTGAGAAGTGAGGTAGCACAATTAAGACTAGAAGGAGTCAGCCTAGCTGCAACAATAGGTTCTCAGTACTTATTGCAGGATATTTCCTTTGAGGCATTTCCAGGCGATCGCATTGCAGTTATCGGTGCTTCTGGGGCGGGAAAAACGTCTTTGTTGCGGATTGTCAATCGCCTCAGCGAACCTACAGCCGGATCGATTTATTTAGAAGACAAGGAATATGGTCAAATTCCCGCAATTCAGTTGCGCCAGCAAGTGACGCTAGTAATGCAAGAATCAAAACTATTGGGAATGACAGTCAGAGAGGCTTTGCAATACCCTCTAGTTTTACGCAAAATGCCGCGATCGCAAATCCAGCAGCAAATTGCCTACTGGATGGAACAGTTACATATTCCCGAAGATTGGCTAGAAAAGACAGAACTACAACTTTCAGTCGGACAAAAACAACTCGTTGCGATCGCCCGTGCTTTAGCTACCCAACCGAAAATTCTTTTACTCGACGAACCAACTTCTGCTTTGGATGCAGGTAAAGCATCTCATTTAATCGAAGTATTAATCCAACTAGCAAATAGCAGTCAAACAACAATATTAATGGTCAATCATCAACTCGAATTAGCTAAACAATTTTGTACGCGAGTGTTATTCCTGCAAGCAGGACGTTTGAGCCAAAATGTGTCCAATTCTAGTCAACTTGACTGGGACAAATTAAAGGCGAATTTAATCCAAGCTGAAACAAAAGCAACCCAAGAATGGCTCTAAAGAAAGCCCCCTTATTAAGGGGGTTTGGGGAAGCTTTTCAAACATCATCCCTTGTTAAAGGGAGTAGTGAAGATCTTAAAGCCCCCCTTCAAAAGGGGGTTTGGGGGGATCTTCATCTCCGCCTTGTTAAAAGAGGCTGAGAGATTATTATCAAGCTTCAAAAGTATCTTTCAACACCGTTCTTGCTGCTAAATGATTGCGCGTAGACTTAAGAATATCTGCTTCCCGCTCTAGCCGCGCCGCCGTATCTTGCATTTCCAACAGTGTTTGCTGTTCTGCTGCGACACCGTAAAGATTGCTGGCTACCCAGTAGGATAATTCTGTAGGTAAATCGGGAATATTTTCTGGTAAATCTATCTCCTGTTCTGTCAATTTAGCAGATAGCCTGACTACATCTCGCAGCAGTTGCTCTACTTCTCGTGCCATTGGTCTAAGGTCTTTTTGTGGTGGATTGTCTTCAATCCATTCCACCAAACCAACTTTGTAAGGTTTTTCTCTCACGTATTCCAAAACCCGAAACCGCTGCTGTCCAAGAGTAGCTACTCTCATCCGGTCGTCGGGTAAACGCTGATACTGAATAATTTCAGCGCAGCATCCAACTCTAGCAGGTTGACCTTGCACGGGGTCCCACAATAGTATCCCAAAGCGGCGATCGCTTTCTAGAATTGTATTCATCATAATTCGGTAGCGGAACTCAAAAATGTGTAGAGGTAGGGGGCGATTGGGAAAAAGCACTACCTCTGGTAATGGAAACAGTGGGAGTTCTCGCACCGCTATTTGAGAAGAAGATGTCATTGTCTATTCGTAAAAACGGTAACTGCGCATCCTGTTTTTACTTTAACGGATTTGTTTACATTTAAAGGGAGTCGGGAGTCGGGAAGAAGAGATTTTCATCCTGAATTGTAACTTCAGTTTCCGAACGCTTCTTCTATCAATATTTTCAGCATCAAAATCGAGTACGGGAAATTTCACATATTCTTCACCGTTCAAATCTTTTCCCCAACTCCCGACTCCCGACTCCCGACTCCCGAAAATTTACAACTTCACTTCAATATCTACACCCGCAGGTAAGTCGAGTTTCATTAAAGCGTCAATTGTTTTAGAAGAAGGTTGGTAAATGTCAATAATTCGGCGGTGAGTGCGAGTTTCAAAATGCTCTCTAGAATCTTTATCAACGTGGGGCGATCGCAGCACGCAATAAATGCGGCGCTTTGTAGGTAGGGGAATTGGACCGATAGCTGTAGCGTTTGTCCGGTTTGCCGTATCAACAATCTTCTCGCAAGAGGTATCGAGTAAGCGGCGGTCAAAAGCTTGTAAGCGGATGCGAATTTTTTGCTGCTGAAGGGTAGCCATTTTTAGTTTTCTTGGTTCGGTTTATTTAGTAATCTCGTTAGAGTTATCAGAAACTCGTTTGGGCTGTCATTGGTCATTTGTATTTACCACCAATGACCAATGACTAGTGACAAATGACAAATTAAAGCAGAAAAGCATTATACCATAAGGCTAAGCTTTTCTGCTTTTAGTTAATAGCTGGTCGTTCTACTTCACAATTTTAGAAACAACACCAGCACCAATAGTACGACCGCCTTCGCGAATTGCAAAGCGCATTCCTTGCTCGATCGCAACTGGGTTGATCAACTCTACAGTCATTTTGACGCGATCGCCTGGCATCACCATTTCCGCGGCACTACCATCGTCAGCGGTGAATGCGGCAATTGTGCCAGTTACGTCTGTCGTCCGCACGTAGAACTGAGGGCGATAGCCAGAGAAAAAGGGAGTTTTGCGACCGCCTTCTTTTTCTGTCAACACGTACACCTCAGACTCAAATTGGGTATGAGGTGTAATACTACCAGGCTTGGCAAGTACCATGCCTCGTTCGATATCTTCCTTTTTCAAACCCCGCAACAGCACGCCTACGTTGTCTCCAGCCATACCTTCATCCAAGGTTTTCTGGAACATTTCTACACCAGTAACGGTGGTGCTACGAGTGCCTCTAATCCCAACTAGCTCGACGGTTTCGCCCACCTTAACTTTACCGCGCTCAATTCTGCCAGTAGCAACTGTACCGCGACCAGAGATCGAGAATACGTCTTCTACTGCCATCAAGAAAGGCTTGTCAACATCGCGCTCTGGAGTAGGAATGTAGCTATCTACTGCATCCATCAATTCGTAGATTTTATCAACCCACTCATTGTTACCCCGTGCAGTTTTAGGATCTTTGATCATTGTTTCCAACGCTTGCAATCCGCTACCTTTGACAATGGGGATATCGTCACCCGGGAAATCGTAGGAAGTCAACAGTTCTCGCACTTCGAGTTCTACCAGTTCCAACAATTCTTCGTCGTCTACCATGTCTACCTTATTTAGGAAAACGACCATATTGGGAACCCCTACCTGCTTGGCTAACAGGATGTGTTCGCGAGTCTGGGGCATAGGACCGTCTGCCGCAGATACTACTAGGATCGCGCCGTCCATTTGCGCTGCACCCGTGATCATGTTCTTCACGTAGTCAGCATGTCCTGGGCAGTCTACGTGAGCGTAGTGGCGGTTTTCGGTTTCGTACTCTACGTGAGCGGTATTGATGGTGATACCCCGTGCTTTTTCTTCTGGAGCTGCATCAATATCGTCGTATTTTCTAGCTTTCGCCTGACCCAAAGCTGCTAGGGTCATGGTGATAGCTGCCGTCAACGTGGTTTTGCCATGATCGACGTGACCAATTGTACCAATGTTGACGTGAGGTTTAGTTCTCTCAAACTTTGCGCGTGCCATGAGTTCTCGGTTCCTTTTTTATGAAAAGCGATTAGCGATTAGCAATTAGCGATTAGCGGTTAACTAACAGCTAACAGCTAACAACTCCATTTATGTCCCTTTGCTTTTAGCAATGATTGCTTCAGCTACGTTGCGAGGTACTTCTTCATAATGGCTAAACTCCATTGAGAAGATACCCCGACCTTGGGTTTTCGAGCGGATATCTGTAGCATAACCAAACATTTCTGCTAGCGGAACCTTAGCAGTCACTTTGGATAAGCCTTGTTCCGATCCCATGCCTTCGATTTGACCGCGACGAGAGTTAAGGTCGCCCATCACATCCCCCAGGAAGTTTTCGGGGACTTCAACTTCGACTTTCATCATTGGCTCCAGTAGCACTGGCGATGCTTTTGCTACTGCTGCTTTCATTGCCATTGAGCCAGCAATTTTGAAAGCCATTTCCGACGAGTCTACTTCGTGGTAAGAGCCATCGGTCAATGTCGCTTTGACATCAATCAGCGGATACCCAGCTAGTACGCCAGATTCGCAAGTTTCCTTCATCCCCTGTTCTACAGGTCCGATGTACTCTTTGGGTACAGAACCACCAACTATCTTAGAGACAAATTCAAACCCACTGCCTGGTTCGCCTGGTTCTAGGTCAACGACAACGTGACCGTACTGACCTTTACCACCACTCTGACGAATGAATTTCCCTTCTATTTTCGTGACGTGCTTGCGAATGGTTTCGCGGTAAGCTACCTGCGGCGCTCCTACGTTTGCTTCCACTTTAAATTCGCGGAGCATCCGGTCTACCAAAATTTCTAGGTGGAGTTCGCCCATCCCAGCAATTACGGTTTGGTTGGTTTCGGGATCGACATGCACTCGGAAGGTAGGATCTTCTTCGGAAAGAGATTGCAGTGCCTTGGACAATTTATCCATGTCCTGCTTGGTTTTTGGCTCTACTGCTACCGAGATTACTGGCTCTGGGATAAATAGAGATTCCAAAATGACTGGCGCACTGTCATCACAAAGTGTATCGCCTGTCAAGGTATCTTTCAGTCCTAATGCCGCACCTAAGTCACCCGCACGCAATTGTTCAACGTCAATCCGGTCGTCTGCTCGCAATACTACTAGACGAGAAATTCGCTCTTTCTTGTTCTTAGTAGCGTTGAGGACATAACTGCCTTTTTTCAACACGCCAGAATAGACGCGCACGAAGGTGAGGCGACCGTATGGGTCAGCCATGATCTTGAAGGCAAGCGCTGACAGCGGTGCATCGTCGTCAGCAAAGCGCTCAACTGTCTCGCCGTTAACTGTCGTTCCCTGAATTGGCGGAACTTCTGTAGGTGCTGGCAGGTAATCTACAACGCCGTCTAGCAAGCGCTGCACGCCTTTATTTTTGAAGGCAGAACCGCATAACACGGGGACAATCGTACCCGCAATTGTACCTTGTCGCAGCCCTTTACGGATTTCAGCTTCAGTCAGTTCTTCACCTTCTAGATATTTCTCTAGTAAGGCTTCATCTGTTTCTGCTACTGCTTCAACTAGCTTAGTGCGATACTCTTGTGCTAGCTCTTGCAGATCGGTAGGGATATCAACTTCTTGAATATCCGTACCTTGATCGTTGCCGTAGATGTAAGCGCACATCCGCACGAGATCGATAATGCCTTTGAAGTCGGTTTCACTACCAATGGGTAGCTGAATCGGTACTGCGTTTGTGCGGAGGCGATCGCACACCTGATTGTATACTCGGTAAAAATCTGCTCCAGTCCGATCCATCTTATTGACAAAGATGATGCGTGGCACCTTATACCGATCTGCCTGTCGCCAAACTGTCTCTGTTTGAGGCTGTACGCCACCTACGGAGCATAAGACTGTGATTACGCCATCTAATACCCGCATGGAGCGTTCCACTTCAATCGTGAAGTCTACGTGACCAGGGGTGTCGATGATATTAATTTGATGGTCTCTCCAGTTGGTGGTGATCGCAGCAGCAGTAATTGTAATGCCACGCTCCCGCTCTTGAGCCATCCAGTCAGTTACCGCTGTTCCTTCGTGGACTTCACCGATCTTATGGATCATTCCAGAATAAAACAGAATTCGTTCTGTCGTTGTTGTCTTGCCCGCATCAATGTGAGCCGCAATTCCAATATTGCGGATTTTTTCCAGCGGAACGGTACGTGCCACAGCTACCTCCTTGAGTAGTTTTTGCCGCAGGTATCTCTATATTACTCTCTGTTAAGATTCTATACTTTTAGGGAAAGCCGCCACCAAAATAGGGGGATATTGCCTAGTTTTATCGCTTTTTCCGAGCAACTTTTTAGTAGCGGTAGTGAGCAAAGGCTTTGTTTGCGTCAGCCATCCGGTGAGTCTCTTCCCGTTTGCGGATCGAACTACCTGTCTCATTAGCAGCATCCATCAATTCGTTCGCCAACTTCATAGACATAGAACGACCGGAACGCTGTCTAGAAAATTGGATCAACCAGCGTAATGCTAGTGCTGTTCCCCGTTCTGGTCTGACTTCCATCGGTACTTGGTAGGTTGCTCCTCCCACCCGACGAGCTTTGACTTCTACTAAAGGTGTAGCATTCCGCACGGCTTTCTCGAAAGTTTCCAGCGGATCGTTGCCAGTACGCTCTTCGATTGTTTTCATCGCATCATAAATGATTCTTGCTGCCAGCGATTTCTTGCCACTGCGCATGACGCGGCGCATCATCATACTAATCAGGCGACTGTTGTATACGGAATCGGAAGGGATGGGGCGCTTTTGCGCTACAGCACGACGGGACATAAGTTATTCTTTACGTTTAGTTTGATTGGGGTTGGCAACAACAGAACTAAGTTTTCATGGCATGGTGGCTTTGAGGTAACTAGCACAAGGCAGTTGAAAAATCTAACACCGTTTATTGCGTCGCCGCGATCGCACTTTTGCTTAGCCGAAGCTTTAGCTATTGTGACGACAGGTAAAGCTTACTAGTTAGATATGCCGTTATTTTGCCTGCTGGCGCTGACTTTCATTCCGATTTTAGGCATCTCACCTCAAAAAAAGTAAAAAATCCTAGAACCGCAATGATGTCAGCAGCAGAATTACCTTACTGCTTTGGTCTCTTAGTTCCGTACTTCGAGCGTCCTTGTTTGCGGTCTTTTACTCCAGCGGTGTCCAAAGTACCGCGAATGATGTGATACCGCACACCTGGTAGATCTTTTACCCTACCACCACGAATCATGACGACGGAGTGCTCTTGCAGGTTATGTCCGATACCAGGAATATATGCCGTAACCTCAAAACCAGAAGTTAGGCGAACCCTAGCAACTTTTCGTAGAGCTGAATTGGGCTTTTTCGGTGTGGTCGTATACACTCTTGTACAAACGCCCCGACGTTGCGGACATTGTTTCAGAGCAGGGGATTTTGTTTTCTTTTTCGCTACTTGACGTTCGTTACGGATGAGCTGCTGTATGGTTGGCATGATTTACAGCGCGTAGTTTTAGCTGCTTAAATTTAACGATCTATAATTATACCGATTTTAGTAAATTTATGTCAAACTAGTGGGATTGGTAGTGGTTAATGGGTAATCGGTAGTTGGCAAGATGTATTTTCACGCACCACTCCCATACTCCCGACTCCCTAATTCCACACTAAAGGAGTTACCGCAGCCGCAGGTGGCGATCGCTAGGGGGTTAGAGAAGCGAAATCCTCCACCCATTAAGTCTTCAGAATAATCGAGTCTTAAATTTTGAATGTAGTTTAAGCTGTCGGCATCGACCGCGACAATAATGCCGTTGCAGTCTAGAATGCAATCGCTCTGCTCTGTTGCCTCATCAAATTCCAAATCGTAATACAAACCAGAGCAACCCCCAGCTTGCACGCGCAAACGAAAAAGAATGTCGGGGTTGCTCTGTTTAGATCTGAGTCTGTTAATTTCTTTAGCAGCCGAGGAGCTAATTTGAATCATAGAACTAGGGAGCAAGAAGTCTTAGGGGCGGGTTTACTGAAAGACTTAGCTACTAACAGGTATTTCGGGTGAACCCGCCCGTACAGGAGTAGGGTGATATGAAGAGTATAATACTAAACCTTAATCCCTAGCCCCTAACCCCTAGCCCCTAGAATAGTCATCTTGAAATCGGACGATATCGTCTTCGCCCAAGTATTCTCCGTTTTGTACTTCAATGAGTATCAGAGGGATTGCGCCGGGATTTTCTAAACGATGGGAGGTACACTGAGGTACGTAGGTAGATTGGTTGTTACAAAGCATAATTTCGCGATCGCCACACACAACCTTGGCAGTACCAGAAACAACAATCCAGTGTTCGCTACGGTGGTGATGCATCTGCAGGCTGAGGCGATGCCCTGGTTTAACTTCAATTCGCTTAATTTTGTATCCGCGCCCTTCTTCTAATACCGTAAAAGAACCCCAAGGGCGTAGTTCCGTAGCGGCGACGCTTTTAGGAGCAACTGCGGTAGGAATCGGTAGAGTAGGTGCGTGAGCCTGGGAAGTTTCTTGAGTTTGAACCATGAATTTTTCTCCTGATAACTGCTATCCACTATTAAAAATAAAAAGAACCAAAACAAAAGACAGTGACAGTAATAACCGCAGCAATAGCAATGCAATAGCAATAATATGTCGAGTATAGCCTTAGCCCAAGATAGCAGACTTCTTCCGAGGAGTGTCATCAGTAAACTTGCCGATTGGTATGGGCTACATCAATTCTTTACTTACTAGTCGTTAAGCTTTAAATAATCTTCATCAAAAAGGAGTAATTGGTAGTTGGTAGTTGGTAATTGGTAATTGGTAATTGGTGGTTGACAATGGTTAGACGCTGATAACTGGTCACTGCTTTCTGCTTTCTGTTTCTAGAAAAATGCCAAACCCATTGTGAACGCGGGCTGCAGTGACAGGAGAGCGATTAAGGAGTTGTCCCCCTAAGTAAAGGCTGGTGGAACTACCTCCGTCGAGATTGAGAGCATCGATACTACCCAGTTGCTGCAAGATCTTGGCAGTTTCCCATAAAGTAGCACCCGTTCCATCAACTCGGTTGTGAACTGTAGCAATGAGCAAATTACCTGTTGCCGTGACACCAATAGCACTACGCACGGCGGTTTGGCGGCTGAAGGCATCGCTGAATCCTTCTGCTTTGGCGTTGAGAACGATTTGGCGGTTTTGAACTAATAATGGTCCAGCGCCGAGCGCGTGAGGGTATTGAGCAAACTCGGTCGGAACAGTGCCATCGGTCAAGCGTACCAGCGTGCCAATAGGCAGTAGGTTAGCAGTACTACCAGTCCTGAATGCGAGTAAGTAACCGTTGAGTGGGATGGGAAAGGCTGTTTTTCCGGCTAAACCGCCTGAAAGATTAGCGGTAACTTGATTATTTTGGACGATCGCGATCGCTTCGTTATTAGTTAAGGGCGTATAGGTAGTTCCCCAATCAGAGGTATAACGGGAAATTCCGGCTTGAATATAGCCGCTATTAAGATTGACGATTGGTAAACTTTGCCCCGTAGAAGCGATCGCTGTTTCTTGGCGTTGCAAGCGACCGATTTTAAATTGTCCGGCATCGTTCCAAGCGATCGCGCCTCGGTTGAGAATTGGACTAGATAGCCAGCGTCCCTCGCGACGAATTGCCCCCAAGGGTAATTTATTGTTACGGTTAAAAAATCCGGCGTTAATAGCAGCAGTAGCTGTGTAACGTTGAGCGGTGGTCAAAATCGGGGCAGTCCCAATCAGAGAATTTGCTGCACTCCAAATTGGTCTGAGGGCTAGTCCCGTGGTGCGGGGATTGACCTCTAACCATGTCACGGGAAAGCGATCGCGACCCAATTTAATATACTTTTGTTGCCAACGCAAGCCTCTAGCCCACAGAATGTCGCGTTCTACCATCGAATCGGGGCGCAAATCGATAATGACGCGGTTAGGTTGGCTGAGGGTACTGACGCGGGGAAAGATGCCCACAGGTAAGTTGAGATCGATCGTCGTGAGATTGGCACTCGTGCCTAATTTAACCAGGGGAGTCGGTGAAATCTGACTCCGTTTTGGCAATTGGATGGCTAGAGTAGCGTTTAACTGCTGGACTAATTCAGGGTTTATAGTAGCGTCAATCGCAATTTTCCATTGTTGATATGGAGGTGAGAGGGTGGAGACTGCCTGAGATGGTAATTGCTGTTTTGGATCGTCTGGGAGTTCGGCAAGCGGCACTTTTGGTTTGGGGACTGGACGCTGTTGCGTTAGCTGCCAGGGCGTAGGGCGATCTAAATCTACTACCAAGCGATCGCCCCAAGTTTGTTTACCTTGGCGCAGCCCTGTAATCTTTGCGGCTGGCGTAGTAATTCGCAGAACGTCACCTTCGCTTTGCATCTGCCAACCGACTTTTGCTGCTAATTGAGATAGATCTAAATAACGATATGCGCTACTGTGCCAGACGCTTGAGACGAGTGGTGGAGTATCAGGAGTCGTAAACCACCGAATCGGTTGTCGGTTCACATCCTGAGTATTCAGTAAATCTACGCCCAGTTGCATCAATCCTAGATCGCTAATTGCCGTTTGAATTTTATTTGTGGCTGGCTGCGCTTCCCACTGTCGCCAAGCTGCGGATAGAATGCGACCGTTTAAGGAGATGCGATCGCCTGCTGCAAGTAGCCCATTTGGTGTAGTGGGGAGGCTAGGGGCATTTTGCGGTACGGATGATGGCGCAACGGTTGGGGTTACAGGCGGTTGAAGTTGAGCATTAGCAGCAGTGAACGTCAGCCACGGTGCTGTAGTTAGCAACCATAATAGTGCTGAAGTTGGCAGCAAACAAAATTTTCGTTTCACAGCAGGAGTTAGGATCGAGCAGGGGTTCGGGTGCATTAGCACAAGTAGCTATTCCTAACATAAAGATAGCTAACGGTCAATTGTATGTCAGTTATCAGTTGTCAGCGATCGCGCGCGATTAGGGGCTGGGTAGATAATTTTAATTTTTGACAACTCATTGACGATCGCCCCTACAAATTGCTTTTTGGATTGGAGATTATTTGCAGGAGCAACACGATCGCGATCGTTTGAATATTTATCAGTTAACATCACTACAAAGATTAGTAGACTAGTTAGTAGATATTTTAGGAGGTTAAGAATATATCTTAAAAATACCCCTATCTTCAATTTTCCATTGATTTAAAAAAATTTGGTTTTGGGTTATTGACTTGTTATTCCTCTATAAATTGTGAAAAAAGTCACTTGGTTTATTAGTAGCATTATTATTTTTGCTAGTTTTGTCTGATTAAGTAATGAACAAATCGGCTCCGAAATTGAAGAACCTTTCGGACACAATGCTTGCGATCTACCGCTCAATATTATTTGCAATACTATCCTGCGTAATGTAGAAGATCTAATTGCTCTAGCTCCTCATAATGCAATACGGTTCAGATAAGACGATCCCCCCGACCCCCCGCTGTCAATTGGGGGGCTATGATTCCCTCCTTTTGAAGGAGGGCAAGTCCAGATCTTCGAGGATCGATCGCATTTAACTGAACCGTATTGCCTCATAATGGTAGTAATAGTAGAGTGCGCTAACATAGTCGAGCGAATTTAATTCTGTAGCACACCCCACAAGCCAAAATCTAAAAACGGTGCATCCAAAATGAAACTATTCTGCTACCCGAGTCCGAGGTTGATAGTAGTAGTGATGGTAAGAAGTTGTAGCTTTGTAATCTTTCACCCCGTTACAAATTGCACCTAAAACTTGAGTGCGAGACAGTTTTAACTGATCGAGGGTCTGCATTAGCATCGCACGATCGGTTTTATCCATCCGCGTGACGATCGCAATTCCTGCGGTTAGAGGAGCCAGCAAACTCGCATCTGCTAAACCTAAAAGTGGTGGAGTGTCGTAAATCACTAAGTCATACTGCTGCCGCAACTGCTCCATGATGTTGCGCATCTTGTGAGAGGATAACAGTTTGGTAGGGTCGGGAGGAATTTGACCTGCGGTTAAGACAAACAAGTTCTCCCAGGCGGGCGATCGCTGAATTAAATCGGCAACTGGTACGTTAGTTGTTATGGCATTACTCAATCCCGTGTCATTGGATAGTTGTAGAATGTGATGAATCTGCGGTAAACGTAGATCTGCATCGACTAGTAACACCCTACGTCCCATTGCTGCTGCTGCTTGGGCTAAGTGAGTTGAGATAGTAGATTTACCGTCAGCGTGGACGGAAGAACTGATGACGAGAGAGTGGATTGGTGTATCGGAACCTAAAAAGCCGATGTTAGTATACAGCGATCGGAAAGATTCTAAGAAAGGGAAATAGTGGTAGCCATAAGCATTTCTATTGGAACGCGACCTGCGGTTTTCCTGCCTCTGATTCGTTTCTCCATCTGCTAAATTCTTACCCAGATTTTTGTGGAAAGGAATTATGCCTAATATTGGTAGCTTTGTCGCTTCTTTCAACTCATCAGGTGAATGAACGACATTATCGAGCCTTTCCACTAATAGCGCTGCTCCAATTCCAGCTAAGACACTAGCTACCGTACCTAAGATGAGAAATCGTGGAATATTAGGAAAGATCGGTATAGAAGGTAGCTGAGGTGGTGAAATGAGTTGCCAAGGAGTCTCTTTTTGAGCATTTTCGATTTGCAGCGACTCCCGCCTTTCTAGAAAACGGTTCAAACTTTCAGTAGCAATAACTAACTCTCGCTGTAAGTCAGTGTAACGACGTGCCAAATTTGGCATTCCGTCGATTTCTCGATTTAAGCGATCGAGTGCTTGAGCGTTCTTTGCTGCTCTGACTTGGAGTATGGAAAGTTGGCTTAATACTGACGCACGTTGATTTTCTAGTGCCTGCACTCCCTCTTTCTGGAGTAGTGGTAGTAGACTTTCCCGTTTCTGTTTCAGTGATTGAATGTACGGGCTATCTACTCGATAAATAGTTGCATTCTTGGCAATTTCAGTATCTATATTCTGCAACTGAGCGAGTAAACTCTGATATTGAGGAGCATCTTGCTGGGCTTGCGGTGATATTGCACGACTGGGCGAAGAGGATTCATCTATAGCCGCGATCGCTGGCGAGTTTTGAGGGTGGTCAACTGTCGATTGTTGCTGCGAAGTTCCCACCCCATGACGAGCTTTTGCTTCTAGTTCTAGCGCCAACTTAGTACCGGATTTACTTTGCAAGGCATTGTAGAGTTTCTGAGCTTCCGCTAAGTCTTTTTGAATCTCTAATTTCTGAAATTCTAAAGTGCTGTATTTTTCAAATAGCTGTCCCGTTTTCTCTTCTGGAGAAAATAAGCTGTACTGTTCTCTAAATCTTTGTAATTGCAATTGCAAGCTGTTGACTCGTGCTTGCAATTGAGGTAACTGAGTATTAACAAACTGAATTCCCTGGCGTAGATTTGTTTGCTGCTCCTGTAAGCTGTATTTTAAATATCCTTTGGCTAGCTGTTCTAAAACAAATTGAATTTTCTGCGGATCTGAATCTCGATAGCTAATTTCTAAAATTTTTGTTTCTTGATAGCGAGAGACCTTCAAGCCTTCTAGTAAAGAAGCATAATTAATATTTGGATACCGCACAGAAATATTTTTAGCAATCGGAGCCAGAATTTCAGGGCTACGTAAAACAAGAATCTGTGTATTGTAATCCAAAGATTCTTGCCCTTTTGGGCTAGCATTCACAACTGGAACGTTTGATAATCCTGACAATTTATTTTCAGCCTTGACTGGCTCTACCAATACCGATAATTTTCCTTCATACTTGGCTGGTTGAGTTAATGTCCATACCCAGGTAGTAACGCAGCAAGCGATCGCTACACTAGCGATAATCGGCGCTCGACGACGTACAACTGCCAGGAGCTGAGACAAACTCCATTCTTCTGCCTGATGTAACTCTGAGTAGTGTGCAACATAGGATGGCAATGACATCTGTGAGTACTTACCATTTCTTTCTGTTGCTAAATGCTGAGTGTGATATTGCTCTTCCATATTCATATCGTTATTAGGCAGTTGTATGAAGGAAAAAACAGGAATAGTCCTGCTGGTAAGTTTTAGCTTTCTTCTGTCACGGCATCCACGTTATTAGTTTTAGAACGAATAACTCGTCTATTTGCTGTCAAAAATGCTTGTTGTAATACAGTTGAGTACTGTTTGGCAATAATTTCTGGCGTGAAATTGAATTGAAGATATTGCCGACCTGCCATTCCCATCTGTTTCACAAGTTCGCGATCGCTCTTTAAACGACGAATAAATTGAGCTAAACCACTGGCATCACCTGAATTAAAAGCAGCACCGCAACCGCTTTCTCTTAAGAGATGTCGTAAATAGGAATGGGTTTCACAAATGGCAGCGACGGGACGACCAGATGCGAGAATGCCATAGAGCTTGCTCGGGGCGACAATTCCTTCCATTTTGGGACTAATACTGACCAAAGATAAATCGCAAGCTGTGAGCGAATATGGTAAGTCTTGTTTCTCTTGATAGGGCAAGAAGCGACAGTTATTTAAACCGAGTTTTTTGACACATTCAAGACTAGATTGGAATTTTGCTCCTCCGCCAATAAAAACAAACTGAATTGGTTCGTCTTGCAATTGTCTAGCTGCTTCTAGAATTGTATCTAGTTCGTGACAGCGACCCATGTTGCCAGAGTACTGCACGGTGAAAGTATTGACCAATTCGTACTTTTGAGCAAACCAATTATTTTCTTTTTCTATCGGTACAATCCAGTTGGGATTAGCCCAATTATGAATGACTACAATTTTGTCACTCATTTCAGGAGAGTGAGATAAAACTTTCTCTCGCATGGTTGAGCTGAGAACAATAATTTTTTCTGAGTTGTGCCAAACTTTTTTATTGAGTAATCTCCACCATTTTACCAACCAATTTTTCCTAGAAAAAATATCTAGCTCAACTGCAACATCAGGATATAAATCGTACATTAAACAAACGTAAGGAATACCAAATAAGAGTTTGGCTATGTATCCGACGATTGGTAAAAAGGCTGGTGCAGTGGTTAGAAGTAGGAGATCTCCACGGTTCTTTTTATTTAATAAATGTAAGATAGCTCGGAAAAAGAACAGGCAACCATTAATGGCTTTGCCTCGAATCCGTGCATTCCACATTCGAGAAGTTCGCGATCGCCGAATCAGAATTTTTTCAGAACGTTCTATATTAGGAGCTGCATGTTTTTTAAATGCATATCCTGGCTGTCCGGTAAAAACCCTGACTTGAATACCCAACCGTCCTAAATTCACTGCCAGTTCTTCAATAAGTTGCCCTGTGGCAGCATAATCCGGCGGGTAAAATTGCGTAATAATATTTAAGTTAAAAGAAGGTGCGAGTTCTTTACTTTTGCTTTGAGCAGGCAAAAATATCTTGAGTTTTTCAATTTGCTCTTGCTGTACGTATTTATCTAGCATCTGAAGCTCTGCCTACCTCTGCCAATGCAATTATTTTGTTTAAACAGTGAGGAGTGCAAAGGAAAAGCACTCAATTTACGTGAAAGGCAAAGCTACACAAAAGACTATCTAATAAAAATAAAATTCTCTCTTAAGCTAAAGGGCTATTTCGCTAGGTGATGTAAGGTAGCTTTACACGATCGAACTTGAAAAAATCTAACTTTGACCTAGCTTTATGTCCAAGTGTGGTTTTACTGAGAATCCAATTGAAGTTTAATAATCTTCCTGGCTTTTTCAGTAAAAATACTGAAAGTTAAGTGTCTATACTAATTCTAAATTTGCCGCAAATAACCCAAGATTTTTTAGTAACACACCATAGATTTAGAGTAGTGCGTTACGCCATAGGCTAACGCACCCTACGTATATTTCAAAAAGTAAGAGCCGAAAAATATTGAGGTGTTTACTTAAAAAATATAAAAGTTATTAATTTTTCATAGATCGAATTTTGGCAATATTACGGAGCTGATAGATTTACCGATCGCAAATCGCTCGTTGTTTAATTGGTTGTGCGGGATTACCTGCGTAGATTGTCATGGGCTGAAGCGATCGCCCTGCTACGCTTCCTAGACTCAACACCGCTCCTTTGCCGACAGTGACACCAGGACCAATCGTCGCCCGTGCTGCAATCCAGCTACTCTGCTCGATGTGAATTGGTGCTGGGATCAGCTTGAAGTCAGAAGCGCTCCAGTCGTGATTGCCAGTACAGAGATAAACACATTGAGAAATACAGACATGGCTTTCAATTGCGATCGGCGCAACGTTGTCGAGCCAAGCATTTTCGCCAATCCACACGCAATCACCTATAGTTAGCCGCCAGGGAAACTTTACCCGCACTCCAGGCTTGATACAGACAGAACGACCAATTTTAGCACCAAAACTACGTAGTGTCCAAACTTTTAACTGAGAGATAGGTAGCCAATGACTACGAAATAAAGGCTCTCCGAGAAAATACCATAGGAGTTGTTTCCACAAGGGAGCGCCAGGAGTATAAGTACCGAGAGTATAACGATCTAGATACATGTAATTTCACTATCGATCTTAAATTTCAGATTTAAGGCTAGCCCCAGTACGACCTGTGACCATCCATAGCCAAGTACGACAAACATCACGGCAAATATGAAACCAGGATTCAGGTTGTTGGTTTGATGGAACTGATATGGGAGTCACAGCAATCCCCTGGCTGCCAAAGACAAAGAAGGCGATCGCCTTTGCTCTTGCCATGTGAAAATCGGATGTAATTAAGTAAACATGTTGAAAATACCGTTGTTTGAAATCGGCAACTAGAGAGGTAAAGTTAGTTACGGTATCGACAGCGCGACGGTCAATATATATTCGCGGTCTAGGGCTACTCGGATCTGGAAAATCGAAGGTTTTAAGATAAGGGGAAGAAATCCATATTTCTAAAGGTGGATGCTGCAAAGCAAAATCAACAGCGAAAGTTTCGCGGATCGGATCGCCACCTAAAGCAATAATTGCTTGGGGCAGTGGTGTTTGATATAGAGCAATTGCTAGTCGCAGAGGAATAATCCCGAACAGTACGAATAACACAGCAGCAGTTGACAAACAGACAAAACGGCATCTCTTGTACTGAAAGCGCTGTTTTTTGCTCGAACTAGCATTTTTTACTCTTGACATTGTTGATGCTACATCTGTGCGTGTTGCCGCTTACGGCAGCGTGACAAAATTCTCTGGATCTGAGAAGGTTGTAGGTATTGGTTGTTGTTCGATCGCTGCCGTGTAAATCGAGATCAGATTCTGGGCGATCGCTTGCCAAGAATATCGTTGACTTGCCAACAGCCGACCATTCTCTCCTAATTGCTGCCGGAGTTCTGGAGATGATAGTAGTTGCGCGATCGCATTTGTTAAGGGTTCGATTTGACCTTCAACGACCAGTCCAGCTGATGCTGCGGCAATTTCTGGTGAAATTTGGATGTCGGGAGTCACAACAACTGGTAGCCCTACTACCATTGCTTCTGCGACGGCAATCCCAAAATTTTCGGAGAAGGACGGCAGGACAAAAAGATCGGAGGCTTGTAGGAGGAGATCTTTATCTCGACCCATAACGAAGCCAGTGATGGATGTACGCAAGGAAAGTCCGAGGGATGATACTAACTCGGTCAAGTAGTTGAGGTACTGCGGCTCTCCCGAACCTGCCAAAATCAGATGAAAGTTGTGATTCTGAGTTACTAGCTGGCTGAGGGCATGAATTAACAAATCTGGGCGTTTTTTAGGGTGAAGCCGCGACAGGAACAGGACAACTGGTGTGGTGGTAGGTATACCGTAAGTTTCGTGTAGCTTTTGCTTAGCATCAGGTATTTCTACTGGACGATCGACTCCTAAAGGTAAAGTAAAACTGGGTGTTTGAATGCCAAATTTTCTCACATCCTCAGCTTCGCCTAGAGCAGTGCAATGAATCATATCGGCACAATTGAGATTGTGACGCTCAATCAGAAATGAATATATCTGTTTTTTCAGCCAACTTTGAGACAAAGCCCAAGGCGTTAACTGTCCCATAGTACGCATGGTGTAGGGAATTCCTTGCAACCTGGCAATTAGGGCAGCGCAAGCGGGTGCATAGGAAAAAAGATAGTGAGTTTCGATCAGATCGTAATCTCGGGCGTGTTGCCAAAGCCAACGAGTCAAAGCTGCCGAAAAAATAAACTCTTTAATTGGTGGTGAAAAACGCGGAAAAAACCAAATTGGGACTTGCTCGTACTCAACTCGTCGATGGAGCGGCACGTCTAACAGTTCTGAACCGCGATCGTTCGTGGTAGCGATTTCAGCATCAATCCCACGTTCGCGTAAAGCCCTAACTAGATTGAGGACAACCTGAGTTGGTCCACCCAAAGCAGGATCGATCGAAGGAATAACATGTAAAACTTTCATTGACTGCTCAAATTGAATTTAATTAAGTTATCCATCGTTTGTTTAAATTGCTCGAATCCGAAAGTATTAATAACTTTCTGTCTTAAAACTTCAGGTTGATAAATAATTGGATGCGAATAAGTACCTTGCAAAATCTGAATTAAAGTTCGGGCGATCGCGTTTGTATCGTCTGGATCGACTAACGCCCCTAGTTCGCCGTGACAAAGGGCATCAATGGCTCCATCTCGATCTCCTCCTAAAGTGGGTTTACCACAAGCTAAAGCTTCTAGATAGACAATGCCAAACCCCTCACCTTTACTTGGCATGGCAAAGACATCACACAAGTTATAGTGATCGCCCAGTTCGGCATCGGGAATAAATCCAGTTAAGGTGACGCAATCTTTGAGATCGAGTTTTGCAATTAACTGTTCGACCCGATCGCGATCGCTACCCTTGCCAACAATCAGATAGCGAACGCCAGGAATCTGACGGCGAATCTCAGGCAATGCTTGCAAAATTTGGTCATATCCTTTGTAACGTTCGCGGCAATCTAACCGAGCAACAGTCAAAATTACTGGTTGTTCTGGTGTCAGTCCGTAACGCTTTAATAAGTATTGCGGCTTTGGCTGAATTTTAAAGCGATCGGCATCAAAAGTGTTGGGTAGAAGCGAGACTTTTGCCGGATCGAGATTTTGCTCTTTGAGCAAGCGATCGCGTGTATAGCTACTAACGGCAAGAATGCGATCGGCATGGTGCAACGCTTTTTGTAAAGCAGGTTTGTGAATATCCCAGGCTTCTACACCGTGGGCGATCGCCCAGTAACGCATACCAGTTAGTTGTTTTAACCAATAGGCTGCAACTGTAAAATTCAGGTGAGTTGCGATCGCTAAACTCGGTCGCTGTCGCAGTCCTGCTCCACAGATCTGAGCTGCAAACCCAAATGTTCGCAATGGCAGAGGTAAAGCACCAGTACAGTGAAACTGGGTATGGCGCGATCGCGCCAGATCGAATGGAGATCGAGTATCGTGCTTGAGAAAAACCTGGTAGTGCCAATTCGGATATAAGCTTTCTAACGCATCGAGTAAGAAAGCCGAATAGACTTGAATTCCGCCTTTAAATTCAAAAATATTTGGAAACCACAAGTGGCAGTTAGTTCGACTTGCTAATTCTGGCATAAAAGCTCCTGGACGCGACTGGCTAATTGCTGTCGATACAATCCCCAAGTTAATTGCTCGGCTTTGTGGCGAGCCGCTTTTCCCATTTGGGCTAATTCTTGGGGGTGGGAATAACACCATTCCAGTTTTTCCTTTAGAGCCTCGACATCGCGAATGGGAATAATGAAGCCTTCTACCCCGTCTGTCAGAATATCTGGACCAGCAGTATTGGGTGTTGTGATGACAGGAATCCCGCAAGCCATTGCTTCTAGCAGTACGAGTCCAAATCCTTCTACAAGCGAGGGAAAAACAAAGACACTTGCGGTACTGTAATATTCGTTCAACGCCGCGTGAGGCAGAGATGGAATGTAGCGAAAAATATCTTGATATTGAGACAGCCAGTTATTAGGAAACTCGTTAATCCCGATCGCCAACAGCTCGGCAGCGGGTAGGTGTAGTTCTTGCCAAGCTTGTAATAAGTAGTGAAAGCCCTTGCGAGGTCCGACGCGACCGACAAATAGAGCGCGAAACAGTTTGTCAGTTTTAGCTTGCGGGTGAAAATAATCAATCGGTGCGCCGTAGGGAATGACACTAATTTTTTCTGGTTTGACACCCACATCTAATAGCGATCGCTGGGTGATAGAAGATGCAACAAATATATGGTCTGCCAGTTGAACTTCCCGTTCTTTGCGCTCGATCTTCCATGCAGGTTCCTTGACTGCTTGTAGTGCTGGCGCTAGTTCTGGAAAACGTTCTGCTTCCTGGGCTTGGAGATCTCGACTCATGCGATAGAAGGGAATCGGGAGATCGTACAAGCAGAGAATCCCGCATTGTTTAGCAACTTCAAACGCGATCGCAGCGCCATCTTCGTAGGCATAGACTGCATCTAAATTGTGCAAATGATGTTGGGAAACGTGGCGATCGAGAGAGGCGTACACCCAGTCGATCGGTCCTTGACGACCTAAGTTCAGCAAATGACTTAATTTAGTTTTGACTAATGCTAAACGTATAGCTTCTTGCCAAGGGTGCGATCGCATTGGTACATTTACAGGCGCAGTCCACGCCCTCCTACCTAGTTCCAGCGCCACGCGACTGCTAATTTTCTGCGGTAATAAGTTTAAGTAGCGCGATAAAACTCCCTTGGGATTGTAGGCAATTGTCGTGATCGCTTCTTGGAGTAAGTTAGCTTCTCCCAAAGCTAGTGCGGCATTGCGGGCAAAGGGATTACTGGTAGGGTGAATCAGGGAGATACGCGGATGAGACATTGTGTTGTTGCAATAATTGTTGTTCTCGATACCAGCTTTCTATCGACTCTAATCGTGGTAAGAGAAAGATAAAGCCACTGAAAAACCAGTAGTAAGCCAAGAAAGTAGGTTGAGTCACTAGTTGATCGTAAATTTCAATTGTCTGTATCAGTAATGCTGTCAGTGCCAATTGACGCAAGAATGGTTTCTTTAACTGACAGAAAACTCGTAAAAGTGCAATGAGAAGACTCAATCTAAGTCCGTACCACAGAAAAAACCCAATCGGACCTAACTCCAAAACTATTCTGCCTGGTTCTTCTTCGTAGTAGGTTGGAATGGTTGCGCCGTCTGGTAAATTTAGCGATCGGCGAAGTGTTTGACCCCCTGGTTGTGTTGCTCCAGTGCCGTAGCCGTCGAGTCCTTTGTATTGAATAAACTCGAAAGGTTGGCTAAAAGTTGTCGTAATGCGTGCCGACACATCTTGATTAGAAGTTGTCCGTAACAAGAAGGCATCAATTGCGGGTTTAAACCAGATAAAAGAGACTAGAGAAATACATATAGCTGGTAATAAGAATTTACCGAGCAGAGATATACTCTTTTCAGGCTGAGTGAATCCTTTAACAGTTATAAAACTAACAAAAAATAATAATAAGGCAAAAACAACGCTACGAGAGCCAGTCATACAAGAGTTAACAGTTACCAGAATTAGTTCAAAAATAGAAACCCATTTCCAGAAAGGTGGTTGGGAGAGTGAGAGGAGAGAAATCAGTAAGCCAAAGCAGATTAATAGATATACTGCATAACCGTCTATGTAAGAAAATGTGCCTGTGACGCGGACAATCTGGGTTGCTCCTGCAACTCCAAATGTAGCTACTTCTTTCAATTGACTAGGAGCATATACGTTGATTGGACTATTAACAGGACTAAAGAACTGAGCAATACCTAAAAAACCTACAGGAATGACTAATAAAAGATGAGAACGCAAAAATTTATATAAATCTTGCTCCGCTCGAAACAGGGTTGGTAACATCCACATTAAAGGAATATAAAAGATATACCCTCTGAGTCCAAAAAGACCTACTAGTGGTGAACCTAAGCTGGGATTAAAGACTTGTAATACACACCATATGGTGGCAAAAATAATTAAGATAGAAATCGGGCAATTTTGAAGTGAAAATTTTCTCGTTGAGAAGACATAGTATTGTAGATAAGCACCTAAAAGCACTAAGTCTTTTAAGAAGTAAATTGCGTCGCTTGCTTGAGGTAAAACCCATTTGCGTAATGCACCCTCAATCACAAGAATGAAGAACACAGCTTTAACAGAGCCACGCCAATTCAGTGCCGAGATCCCAAAAATACACAAAATAGCGATCGCAGCAATTAGCAATTTCACGCGATAGTCCTCTTAAAAATATGTAAATTTACCTTGACAATTTGCTTTGAGTGACTGAGCGAAGTCATCCTAATTTTGTGCATACATTACCCAATACATGTGTGACAAAGTTCTGAGACTGGACTGATAAATTGTGAGATTGATACCAGGTGTAGGCATGACTTGCGATCGCCTGCACCTCCACGAAATCTGTTATTTCTGTGAGGCGATCGCTGAGAACCCAGTAGTCTTTTCCTGGTTCTATGCCATCTTGTGTGGAAGCGTAAACTCTAGGACTAATAGTTAACATTCCATGAGCGCAGTAAGCTGCAAATACGCCAGATTTGGCTAAATATTCTAGATGGTAATTAAAGAATCCTGCGAAGGAGTTCAAAAGAATGTCACTAATTTCAGCAGCAGATAGTTTACCTGTTTCTACTATTGGAATACCTTGAATTGAAGATAAAACTAAACCTGTTGGCGCTCCGATATCCAATATCTCTTGAATATCAAATAACCGACAGACTTTGCTAATTTCTTTTAGAGATTGACGATAAGCTCTTTTGCGAATGCTAGGACTACCGAATAATACTAAGCGTCGAGAACGCTCTACCAAAGGTGGTACTTGCTTTGGTTCTCCCACATTAGAAAAGACGGGTAGTATAGGAATCTGAGTCTGTTTTCCCTGACTTAACTGATATAGAATTTCTGCATAATTTTGATTACTTGTCAAGCAGCGATCGCTAATTTGAGACAAACGACTAGCTAGTTTTTTTTGCCAATCGGATAACCAAAAAGAACTCGTCCAAGGTAGCTTTCCAGAAGCATAAACTTCATGGAACATCGTGACTAAATTCGAGTTAGGAGTATTTCTTTTCCAAAGTTCTAAGCCTTCAACTAACCAAACCGGACAACCTCGCTTAGCATAACCGTAGCCGACGTAATGTAATAAGACTGTAGTTGGTTTGCTCGCTAATAAGGATAGTAAAGCTGTGGTGGAACGCTCGTTTACTGAGTTAATTAGAAAATCTTCAATTTGAGTATTTCCAGTCCAAGCAGCATCACCAATCGCAAAATGAGTTTTGAGATTGAAATCATTGTAAAGCTGCCGTGCCAGATTTAAGGCGTAATCTCCCAAGCCATCTATTGCTGGAGGTAGTCGTGGAACAATCTGAATGATATCCATTAAAGTAGCTGCACTAATTTAAACTATGCTACACGAGTCAATAAAACAGCAACTCCAGTGTGAATTTTTTTACGAAAGACTAAGGGCAAAGATTGCGTAAAGTTTTCACAAGTATCAACCCAACTAGGAGTAAGAAAATTTAATAATTTTCCTAGTTTTATATGACCGTTAGTTAGTGGATTTGTAAAAATTCTTGTCTCTTGAATCGATAATCCAGCTTGATGAACTATGTTGTCTATCTCATCTAAATGTAATAAAAAGATATGACCGTCTGAATTAGGCTGAAATTGGATTGCTTCAAACTCGCTGGGATCGGGACAATCTGAAAATTTAGGCAAATGGTTCTGAAAATATTCACCATTTGGCGTACTCATGACTATGTGACCACCAGGTTTCACCATCTGAGCTATTTTCTTCAGAAATAGATCGGGATGAGCAACGTGTTCGATAACTTCAGTAATTAAAATGACATCAAATTCAGCATCCAACCCTAATGTGAAAACATTTCCTGGTTTGTAGTGAATAGTGCCATATTCCCATTTCAGTTTGACGTAATCAACTAGTTCTTCTCGTAAATCGTTCCAGGTAACTTCATAGCCGAGTTCTGCCAAAGTCAAACTAAAGTTTCCCTGTGCAGCAGCTACATCTAAAACTTTTGCTCCTGATCGAGCAACTTTCTGAACTAGCTCTAAAGTATGCTTATATCGATGGGCATATGCATAACTATATCCGCGATAGCTAGTCTCCCCATACATTTCTATTAAATCGTATGAATAACTTTGCTTCCAGCTTTCTAACCAGTGATTTTGAAGAGTAATAGTTCTCATATCTCAAAAAAGTTTTGATTTTTAGTTATTGTTAAGCGTTTTTGTGTTTGCCAACCTATACTGCCAAAGTAGTACGCTCATCTGTAAGTAGGCAAAGTGTTCTAAAAAAGCTTCGTTGATTCCATTTAAATTAAATCTTAAAATAGCAGGAAATGTTTGATTAACAAAACTTCGTAAAGCAAACAAAAAATAATACATTGAATTAATCTTTACCCATTCTTCTGCATGAATAGATAAATAAATAAATGTTGATTCTCGATGTTGTTTGATTTTATTCCATCCTCCCTTGGCTCTCCAGGGATGGCACACAGAAGCAGCTTTCACAAAAGAAAACTTATATCCACTCTTTACAAGTCTTAATCTGAAATCTACATCTTCCATCGCAGCATAGGGAAATCGCTCGTCAAAACCAGATAGAGATTCAAAGAGTTGCTTTTGTACGGCAAAATTACACGACCATAAATAACCACCTGTCTCGTTAATAGGTGAGGTTTCTGCAAGGCTTCGTCTTGGTCGATCGACATAAGTTCGCCCCTCAAAAACTAGATAAGATCGTTGAGTTATCATAGCTTGGGCATAGGCTGCTAACCACTGAGGATCTGGGAGACAATCATCATCCGTAAAAACTAGCCACTCACCACTGGCGTATTTTGCCCCATTATTTCGATTTGCTGCCGGACCTTTATGAGAACCAGATACCCACTTTACCCAAGGAAAACGCTCGCAAATCATTTGCTTTGCAGTTACTTCAGAACCATCGTCAGTAACAATGACTTCATATTGCTCAAATGGTAGAGTTTGAATATCAGGTGCTAAGCAATACAGGCATTTTGCTAGTAAGTCATTGCGCTGGTAGGTAGGTATAATGACAGAAAATAAAGGCATCAAATTCATGCTTTTACTAAGACTTGTAAGGCACGGTTATACTAATTTTGAGCTACGATCTATTAATTACAGTCAGAAGCTAAAAGTTTGTTACTCGAAGATTTTTTTGTTTTGAGATGCGATCGCCTCTGATATTTTGACTAAAAATCTGCTTAACATATGACTGAAGTTTCTCGGTCACTATGGTTTTATCGAAATTCTCATTTAAAACGTTAAAAGCTACTTCTGCTATTTCTTGATGTAAGGATTTATTCGAGATTGTATCTATTAAAAAACTCTCGATTGTACTAACTTGGTTTGTTTCACAAACAAGTCCACACTTCCATTTTTTCAAGAATTGATTACAAGCAGAGTAAGCTGGACCGCAAGCTAAAATTGGTTTACCAGCAGCCATATAATCAGTCAACTTAGTTTGCACTGAAGAACGAGTCATGTGTGCGTATTCAGGTAAAAATGATGAAGCGACAAGTAGTAGATCGGCACGCTGGAGATAGCTATTGAGTTCTTGATAGGAAATTATATTCCCATACGTTACTTCCCACTGCTTCCATTGTTCTCTGTATGGATTCCAGAAACATTTGTCTGTATGCACCACGAGTTCAATATCTTTTCCATCGCATCTGAGTTGAAAAATTGCTTCAGCGATCGCTGCTAGTGCATCATAGTGCATTGACCAAATTGAACCAGCATAGATAACTTTAAACGTACCTTCATGACTAGTTGCTATATTAAGTAGCTGCTTGTCTGATAAATCAACAGGATTATGAACAATCAGCGAACTTTGGGGTTTTATCTGATAGCGATTTGATAATTCATTTTGTAATTGTTCGCTAATAATTAACCAACCATCTGCCTGCTTTAAAAGTTGATTAGCTATTTTTTGAACGCTGTTCGACAACCATCGCGAGTTATCGATTGCTATCCAATCATCCATGAAGTAAATTAAGGATGGACAGTGAAAGTATTGAGTTAATTTATAACCCATTAGCAAACATAAAGACGTGACCGGACAAATTAAAATAATTTCCGGGTCAAATTCTTCTATTTCTTGTAAATTTGAAATCGGAACCCAGTCAAGCAATTGTAGATTTATCCAATTGATTAAAGGATTAAGAAATTTTCCTAATCGATTGTGTACTATGGGTAAACGATGTCCGGCAAAGGCAAGTACTTGGCGCTCGAATGGCGAACTTGTCGGGTTAGACTCTAGTTCGTTTTGAGGACAAAATAACATCAGTAATTCAGCAGGGTAGCTATCGAATAAATTGACAAGAGTTCGATTAACTCCCTTACCTTCCTGATTTAAAGTCGCTTCAGTAACTAATAAAATGCGCGGTAGCTTGTCAACCATAATCCGAGCTATGCAACCTCTTGAAGTCTTGTTGTCCAAGTCGTGACAATTTCCGAAAATATCAATTTCAAAGGTTTTGTAATAGACCAATTAGAGTAGTGATTCTGCATTTTACGGAGATCGCTGTAGTAGCAAATATGATCTCCTTCGCGATTTTTATCTACATACTCGTACTGCATCTGTTTATGAGTTAGGGATGCCACAAGCTCAAAAGCTTCCAAAATAGAGCAAGTATTGTCCTTACCCCCACCTAAGTTGTAAACTTCACCACAACGGGGTGCTTGGATAAACTCTTCAATAAAACGAGCAACATCGTAGGAATGAATATTATCTCGTACTTGTTTTCCCTTATATCCGAAAACTTTGTACGTGCGATTTTCTAAATTACATTTCACTAGGTAACTGAGAAATCCGTGTAATTCTACACCACTATGGTTAGGTCCTGTCAAACATCCACCACGCAGGCAGCAAGTTTTGAGTCCAAAATATCGACCGTACTCTTGAACCATGACATCAGCTGCAACTTTAGAAGCACCAAAAAGAGAATGCTTCGACTGGTCGATACGGAACGATTCAGGAATACCATACTGATAAGTTGGCTCGGCATATTCCCAACGGGTTTCTAACTCCTTCATAGCAATCTCATTCGGTGCATCTCCGTACACTTTGTTGGTAGATAAATGTACGAAAGGAGCTTCCGGCGCAAATTGGCGCGTTGCCTCCAACAGATTTAGAGTTCCTACAGCATTAGTGTCAAAATCATCAAAGGGAATTGCCGCAGCTCGATCGTGGCTGGGTTGTGCTGCTGTATGCACGATCGCCTCGGGTTTGAGACTTTCAATCAGATCTAGAACTCGTTGGCGATCGCGAATATCTATTTCGTGATGCACGAAGCCTTTAATCAGAGATTCCAAGCGCTTTTGATTCCAACGAGTATCTCCTTGGGGTCCAAAAAAAACAGCTCTCTGATTGTTATCAACACCATGAATTGCCCAACCTTGACTAGCAAAATGCAGGCAAACTTCAGATCCAATAAGTCCCGACGATCCCGTTACCAATAGTTTTTTCATTCAAAATTATGCCCTCTTGCTCTTTAAGAAACTTTTGATTTCTGGTATAAAAAATCCAATTTTATCTTAAATTAAGGAAAATAATTTAATATTTTCATTCATGTTAAACGCTTATAGCGATCCAAATTGATTTTGTGAATGTTTCTCGTGTAGAGAGGTTACATGTAACCTCTCTACAAGGATTAAAGATTGAAGATCTCGCAGGGATATATACTTCAAATGTAAGTGACTTAGGAATTGAACGAATTTTTCGATTTATTTCTGACTCGCTCGATTTACGAATAAACTGTAATTCTTTCTTTTCCGCGTGTCCAACCGCAATTTTACTGATAATTCTATCTGGCTCGATCGTAACCGTAAATCTACTTAAGTAAATGTACGGCAACTGAATTGTATATATCTCAATAAAATTTTATTCTACAGAATTGCTGCACGATCGCTGCACCGAAGTGCAAGTTAGTAGCGATCGTAGCTAGTGCATTCAGCATCTATATATTAAATTAATGACCTCATAGTCCAGTAGGGTGTGTTATCGCGTCGCGTAACGCGCCCTACGTATATTTCTACGGAATTTACTACGCTGCCATAATGCTACGTCCTGATTTCCCTCCATCCCTTCATACAACCGAACTCGTACAACCTACCAAGCTACTTTCTTTACAGTTTATTTAATATTTAGCTGTGTTTCTTCACCATTTTTTGCTTTGAAAGCTAGTTTTTTAGTATTTAATGTAACTATCACTAGCAGTAAAAACACTGAAAGCAAAAATGATAATTTTCTATTTTAGATAAAAAATATACCTCTATAGTTTCAAGCTATTGACTTCCATGAGGAAGAGGTTGCTATCTTCTCAATACATTTATCTCTATATAGTTTGCATGAAGTTTATTTACCCGATCGTAGAATCATTAATAGGGCTTTCTCAGCATAGTTAGACGAAATCAAAACGAATAGTTTGAAAGTGCAAAGATAAGGTTTCTGAAATAAGAAACTACATTTGCGATCGTGGCAAGAAGCATTATGTATCTATTGCCAATAAATAATTTAGTGCCGTCGCTTACTCCTTGAAACATAGAAATTTTAAACTAAAGATGAGGAAGTTTTAAGCACTGAATTATTTTCCACGATATCTCCATTAGCTTTAAGTTTAAATTCTGCAAGTGAACTAGCATCAAATGCCTGCTAAGTAGGCAAGTTTTGCCGTGGGAACTAAGAAAAAACAGACGAAAAATTCTGTTTAACCTATTTATTTCTATTCATATTTGTAATTTGGCAAGGATTCCAATGAAACGACAACTCAAGTATTTCACATTATCTCTATGCACATTTCTCCTGAGCGCGGGTCAAGCATCTGTACTCATGACGACACTGCCCTTACCAGGGTTACAAACATTAGCTGCTGTTGCTGCGCCATCACCTAACGCAGAACCAGGTGGACCGATCCTAGTCATAACAACAACTTCCGACCCTTTCAGCAACTACTATACCGAGATTCTGCGAAATGAAGGGCTGAATACATTCAGTGTCAGCGATATTTCTTCAGTTTCCTCAGAGATGCTTGCTAACTACGACGTAGTTATCCTTGCCAAGATGACCCTTAGTCCGGCTCAAGTAACAATGTTGAGTAACTGGGCAGCGAGTGGAGGTAATTTAATTGCTATGCGCCCTGACAAGCAGCTTAGCAGTTTGCTTGGTATTACTGATGCAGCCTCCACACTCTCAAACGGTTACTTACTCGTAGACACGTCAAAAGCCCCTGGTAGTGGCATCGTTAACCAAACTATCCAGTTCCACGACACTGCCGATCGCTACACTCTCAACGGTGCTACCAGTATCGCCAATCTTTATACAAATGCAACGACTGCAACTTCTAACCCAGCAGTAACTTTGCGTAATGTTGGCAGTAGTGGTGGTCAGGTTGCTGCATTTACCTACGACTTAGCGCGTTCGATCGTCTACACCCGTCAAGGAAATCCCGCCTGGGCTGGACAGGAGCGCGATGGGTTGCCACTGATTCGCTCCAGTGACTTGTTTTTTGGTGCTGCCAGCAACGATCCTCAACCAGACTGGATCGATTTAAACAAGGTTGCTATTCCGCAAGCTGACGAACAACAGCGTCTGCTAGCAAACTTGATCCTGACGATGAACCTCGATAAAAAACCCCTGCCCCGTTTCTGGTATTTTCCGCATGGTAAGAAAGCAGTTGTGCTGATGACTGGTGACGACCATGCAAACGGAGGGACAATAGCTCGATTCAACCAATACAAAGCTATGAGTCCAGCTGGTTGCTCTGTAGAAGATTGGGAATGCGTTCGCGGCACTTCATATATCTTTCTCAATACACCAATAACTAATGCGCAGGCAAGTGCTTTCACTGCTGATGGTTTTGAAGTAGGGTTACATGTCAACACTAACTGTGCAAATTATACGCCTACCTCACTTGAGACTTTCTACACACAGCAGCATAGGACATTCAGTAACCTCTTTCCGAGCGTGTCTGTCTCACCAACTCAACGACATCACTGTATTGCTTGGAGTGACTGGGCTAGCGGGTTCAAAGTAGAGCTAAATCATGGAATAAGGCTCGATACTAACTACTACTTCTGGCCGCCTAATTGGGTAGGCAATCGCCCAGGATTTATGACTGGTAGTGGTATGCCGATGCGCGTTGCAGATCTAGACGGGACATTTATTGACGTATATCAAGCAGCTACACAAATGACCGATGAGTCTGGACAGCAATATCCTTTCACGGTCAATACTCTACTCGATCGCGCCCTTGGAGCAGAGGGATACTATGGTGTTTTTACTGTCAACGCCCATACTGATAGCAACATCTCAGCAGTTTCCGATGCAGTAGTTGCCTCAGCACAAGCCCGTGGTGTACCGATAGTCTCCGCTCGTCAAATGTTGACCTGGCTTGATGGTCGCAACAGTTCCTCATTCAGCTCGTTGGTATGGAATAACAATACTTTAAGCTTTGCGATCGCGCCAGGTACAGGTGCAAGAGGGTTACAAGCAATGATTCCATTGAGATCGGCTGCTGGAACAGTTGCCAGCATTACACTTAATGGTAGCCCAGTTACTTACACAACCCAGCAAATCAAAGGTATTGAGTACGCCTTGTTCTCAGCTGCTAGTGGAAACTACGTTGCTACGTATACTACAGACACGACTCCACCCAGTATTAGTTCTACTTCTTCCAGCAATGGCGAAACAAACCTCAGTCTTGGATCGAGTTTCACAGCTACCTTCAGCGAGGCAATCGACCCAGCAACAATTAATGCAGATACTTTAGTATTACGAGATTCCACCAATGCGATCGTACCCGCTAGCGTCACCTACAACGCCGCGACCCGCACTGCTACATTGCAACCAAGCAGTTCGCTGCTGGCAGGGAAAACATATACTGCTACCGTTATAGGTGGGACGAGTCAAGTTCGCGTTCAAGATTTAGCAGGTAACCCTCTAGCCGCTAACTTTACTTGGTCTTTCACCACAACAACATTAAGTTCATATAGGCTCTGGAATGATGCGGCAACCCCTACCACAGCATCTGCTCCTGACGCTCAAGCTGTGGAATTGGGAGTCAAGTTCAAGTCCGATCTCAACGGTTATGTGACGGGCATCCGCTTCTACAAAGGTAGTGGCAATACTGGGACGCACGTTGGCAACCTCTGGACGAGTACGGGGCAGCTACTGGCAACAGCAACATTTAGCAACGAAACTGCTACGGGTTGGCAACAAGTTAACTTTTCTCAACCAGTGGCAATTAACGCTAACACGATCTACGTCGCCTCCTACCACACCAGCAGCGGTCGTTACGCCATCAACGAAGGCTATTTTACCAGCAGCATCGATAGCCCACCACTACACTTTCTCCGCGATGGCGAGAGTGGCGGGAATGGGGTGTACAAGTACGGTACAACTGGCTTTCCCACCAACACCTATCGCGCTAGCAACTATTGGGTTGATGTCACCTTTACCACCAACGCAACTAATCCCACCCCACCAGTTACAGACACAACTTCGCCCAGGATCAGTGTAGTTTCTCCCAGCAACGGCGCGACTAATGTGAGTACTAGCACGAGTCTCACCGCTACTTTTAGCGAAGCCATTGACCCCGCGACGATAAATGCCAATACTTTTGTGTTGCAGGATGCCAATAACGCGCTCGTCGTCCCTGCTACTGTCACCTACAATGCCGCAACTCGCACCGCTACACTGCAACCGAGCAACTCACTGGTAGCTAGTACAACCTATCACGCTACCCTCAGAGGTGGGACAACTCAACCACGGGTACAAGACCTGGCTGGCAATGCTCTAGCGACAAACTCTACCTGGTCTTTCACCACCGCAGCCGCTGCATCGACTTCTGCTTATAGTATTTGGAATAGTGCAACCATTCCTGCACAAATCGCCGCTTTCGATCCTTATCCTGTCGAGCTAGGAGTTAAGTTCAAGTCGAATACGAATGGCTATATCACTGGTATTCGCTTCTATAAGGGTAGTGGTAACACGGGTTTGCACAAAGCAACTTTGTGGACTAGCGACGGACGGCAAATAGCAACAGCAACATTTACAAATGAAACTGCCACAGGCTGGCAGCAGGTCAACTTTGCCCAACCAGTACCAATTACTGCCAACACCGTCTACGTCGCCTCCTATCACACCACGACTGGCAACTACGCTTTCGCGCTGAATTACTTCGCCAATTCTGGACTAGACAACGGACCATTACATGCTTTGCGTGATGGGGCTAACGGTGGCAACGGCGTTTACAGTTACGGCAATGGTGGTTTTCCTTCTCAGACATTTCGGTCGAGCAACTATTTTGTCGATGTCGTGTTTACTCCAAATCAGTAAATGTCTATAGCGAACGAAGATTTGCAATTTATCTAAAGCCAGGGAATAGGGTTCCCTGGCATTGCCTATCCATAACTACTATTTGAACAGAAAATCAAATGAAAAAAAGATTAATTAGGTTTATTGCAATTGCAAGTGCAGCAATGTTTCTGGTCTTAGGACTGGATGTAGGATCTAGACTGCAAGTGCAAAGCGCGATCGCTGCCGATATCTGCGCTGCTCCCACCAACGCGATCGTGGCGGAAAATTGCTTAACGGGTAATCCTTCTACAGAGTGGGATATTAGCGGTGTTGGCGATACGAGTATTCAAGGCTTCGCCAGCGATATGAGCGTTAATCGAGGTGAGACAGTCAACTTCAAAATCAAAACCAATGCCACTAGTTATCGCCTCGACATCTATCGCATGGGTTACTATCGTGGCATGGGCGCTCGCAAAGTCACGACCGTTCAAGTTTTAAATCGCCCTCAAAGCCAACCAAATTGCCTCACTGACGCAGCAACAGGACTGCTCGATTGCGGTAACTGGGCTGTGTCTGCTTCGTGGGCTATACCGACCAACGCCGTGTCAGGTATCTACTTTGCCAAGCTCGCGCGCACTGATACCGGGGGAGCCAGCCATATTGTTTTGATTGTCCGAGACGATACTAGTACGTCCGATCTGCTCTTCCAGACTGCCGATACTACCTGGCAAGCTTACAACAACTATGGTGGCAATAGTCTTTATACTGGATCTCCAGTTGGTAGAGCCTACAAGGTTAGTTACAATCGTCCGTTCAACACGCGCGTAATTGATGGCGGTCAAGATTGGCTTTTTGCCACCGAATACCCAATGGTTCGTTGGCTGGAAGCTAACGGATATAACGTCAGCTACTTCACTGGGGTCGATAGCGATCGCTACGGCAGCCTGATCCGCAATCACAAAATCTTCTTATCAGTCGGTCATGACGAGTACTGGTCGGCAGGGCAACGTGCCAACGTAGAAGCCGCTCGCGATCGCGGTGTGAACTTGGCTTTCTTCAGCGGTAACGAGGTTTATTGGAAGACGCGCTGGGAAAACGCCATTGATGGATCGGGGACATCCTATCGCACTCTAGTGACTTATAAGGAGACCGTAGCCAATGCAAAAATCGATCCGCAAACATCGACTTGGACTGGTACTTGGCGCGATCCGCGCTTCAGCCCACCAGCTGATGGTGGTCGTCCTGAAAATGCCTTAACTGGCACTCTCTTTACAGTTAATGACGGGGCGACGACTGCTATTAAAGTCCCTGAAGCAGACGGGAAAATGCGCTTGTGGCGTAATACGAGTGTTGCGACCCTCTCGCCAGGAAGCACTGCCACACTATCCGATCGCACGCTAGGTTACGAATGGGATGAGGATATTGACAATGGTTTTCGACCAGCTGGCTTAATTCGGCTGTCAACAACCACCGTTGACAATGCACCCGTTCTGCAAGACTATGGCTCTAGGTTTGGACGGGCTAGAGCAACTCACCACCTGACACTGTATAAACATAATAGTGGCGCGCTCGTGTTTGGCGCTGGAACAGTCCAATGGTCTTGGGGCTTAGATGGGAATCACGATCGCGGTAGCTCAGTTCCAGATGTACGGATGCAGCAAGCGACGGTTAACTTATTTGCTGACATGGGCGTACAACCTCATACATTACAGGCTGGATTAGTTCTTGCCACTGCCTCAACCGACATCACCGCTCCTACTTCAACAATCTCATCGCTACCATCTGTCAGCGTACAGGCAGGCAGCCCAGTCACGATTAGCGGCACGGCAAGCGATCCTGGTGGTGTTGTCGGTGGTGTTGAGGTATCCGTTGATGGTGGTACGACATGGCATCCAGCTACAGGTCGTACTAACTGGAGCTACACTTGGACACCTCAAGCAACTGGCTCGGTAATAATTAAAAGTCATGCGATCGACGATAGCGGCAACCTTGAAACCTCTGGGGCAAGCACTACCGTCACGGTTGGGGAACGTACCTGTCCGTGCAGTACCTGGAATGACACGGCAACTCCTACCACAGCATCTGCTCCTGACGCTCAAGCTGTGGAATTGGGAGTCAAGTTCAAGTCCGATCTCAACGGTTATGTGACGGGCATCCGCTTCTACAAAGGTAGTGGCAATACTGGGACGCACGTTGGCAACCTCTGGACGAGTACGGGGCAGCTACTGGCAACAGCAACATTTAGCAACGAAACTGCTACGGGTTGGCAACAAGTTAACTTTTCTCAACCAGTGGCAATTAACGCTAACACGATCTACGTCGCCTCCTACCACACCAGCAGCGGTCGTTACGCCATCAACGAAGGCTATTTTACCAGCAGCATCGATAGCCCACCACTACACTTTCTCCGCGATGGCGAGAGTGGCGGGAATGGGGTGTACAAGTACGGTACAACTGGCTTTCCCACCAACACCTATCGCGCTAGCAACTATTGGGTTGATGTCACCTTTACCACCAACGCAACTAATCCCACCCCACCAGTTACAGACACAACTTCGCCCAGGATCAGTGTAGTTTCTCCCAGCAACGGCGCGACTAATGTGAGTACTAGCACGAGTCTCACCGCTACTTTTAGCGAAGCCATTGACCCCGCGACGATAAATGCCAATACTTTTGTGTTGCAGGATGCCAATAACGCGCTCGTCGTCCCTGCTACTGTCACCTACAATGCCGCAACTCGCACCGCTACACTGCAACCGAGCAACTCACTGGCAACTGGTGCAACCTATCGCGCTACCCTCAGAGGTGGGACAACTCAACCACGGGTACAAGACCTGGCTGGCAATGCTCTAGCGACAAACTCTACCTGGTCTTTCACCACCGCAGCCGCTGCATCGACTTCTGCTTATAGTATTTGGAGTTCTAACGCAATGCCCATTGTGGTAGCCGACTCCGATACCGCAGCCGTGGAACTTGGGATTAAGTTTAGAACGGATGTCAGCGGTTTTATTACTGGCATTCGATTTTACAAGGGTACTGGAAATACGGGCGTACATACTGGTAACTTGTGGACTAGCAGCGGACAACAACTAGCAACGGCAACATTTACCAACGAAACTGCTTCAGGTTGGCAGCAAGTCAACTTCGATCGCCCCGTAGCAATTACTGCCAATACTGTCTATGTTGCTTCTTATCACACCAATGTTGGGCGCTACTCTAGTGATGAAAATTACTTTGCTGTTTCTGGTGCTGACAATGGACCGCTACACTTTCTAGTCAATGGAGCTAGTGGTGGCAATGGAGTTTACAAATACGGCTCCAGTGGCTTCCCCAACCAAACATACAAGGCGAGTAACTACTGGGTTGATGTTGTCTTTACTCCCAATAACTAAATCCTATTTAGGAAGTTATCTACGCTTCCTTAATTTATAGCAATTTTCAATTGGGTAAAACACACGATTTGTAGGGGGCGCACAGCTGTGCGCCCCCTACAAATGTTACGCACGCAATCGAGAATTTCGCTCAAAAGTTCCTTAAAAGCGATCGCACTCTTGTTCGGACAAATGCGATCGCTTTGCAATAGCTGGCTTGGAAAATTTTAAGATGTAGCATTTTACTCACAGTTGCAGGAATTCTTGGATGGCAGACCAACGGGCTTCAAAAGTATGGCACGCTTGCATTAGAGCTAGAGCATTGCTGCGGAGGCGATCGAGTTCGCCAGGAATACGATAAAGGCTTACTAGTGCCTCTGCCATTAAGTCGGGGCGATATCGGGGTACGAGGATGCTGTTGAAATTGTCTTGGATCGTTTCGCGGTTGCCGATAATATCAAATGCAATGACAACACCTCCAGTGGCGAGGGTTTCAATTACAGTTCTGGGACAGCCTTCTCCCCATAAGAGATCCTTGCCAATATTCATGCTAAGGAAAACTTCGCAAGAGCGCATACCAGCAAGAACCTCTGCTTCAATACCCTGAATTTGCTGAAATTCTAAGTCGAGACCCTTTGCATGAACGGTTTCCTGTATAATTTTGAGATAAGCTTCTGTGTGACAACCTTCAACCATGTAGCCAATGCGACGAGGTTGCCGTTGTTCTGGAGCCGGAAACCAAAAGGCGCGATCGATCAGATTGGGCAAGAGAGTACAGGCACGCTGAAAGTGAGCCATGTGCCAAGCCTGAATCGTGCGGGAGATAGTAGCAACACCTTTAATTTTGCCTTGATACAGCTCTGCTAAGGCAGCAAAATCTTGATGCTCGGTAATTGCTAATTCCATGTCCCAAAAGTAAATCTGTTGACACGGTTGTATGAAAGCTTTAGCACCTGCGAGGGAAGTCACACAGCGTACATTCTGAGCCGACTTAAGTTTCTCCTGATACTCAGCTATGGAAAGATGAGGTTGACTATCAATCAACCAGGGTTCATAGCTACCGTCATAGGTAACCATGTATGCTTCGTAGCCTTTTTGACGCAGCAGTTTCACCAGCAGATTCAGCTCTTTAGTGCCACCACAAAATTTTAAGTTACCTTGGAAACTAGCATCGATACAGTAAGAGGCAAAAATAATCGGCTGGCTAACTGGAGTTGCTAGCTGTTGAACTAGCGACTTTTCTAAAATATGGGGGAGAGTACTTTCTGGGATCTTAACAATACCAAGTTTCATCCCAAGATGTTTCATGTTGGCATGAATGCCAGTGAAGCGAAGGAGATTACTAATTTGATGAATAAATCCGCCGCGTAAATCCTCAAAGAAATAGGGAATCGAACGAGAAATTGCCAGTTTGATCCGAGTACTCCCATTACGGGTACGCCAACATGTCCACATAATAATATGTCCGCATAATTTTAAGATAACTCAGAAAAATTATTAAAAAATTTCTTTACTTAAAGGGTTTAAAAGTTTGAGCGGGAAGATATTGACAAAGCCGCTTTTTCAGCAAGTTACGCCATTTTTGTAAGCGGCGGTAGTAGTGACAGTAAAACCATTCCGGTAACAAGACGTTAAGCCGTCCAAAGCCATGCTTCTTGACTAGTTCGACCCAGCTAGAAAAACGATGCTCCCATGGCATAAGTCTCAGGCGAGATTGAATTATTTCCTCAATTTCAATATCTCTTGAACTAAAAACTTTCTGTAAGAAAACATCTGGCTCACCAACAAATATTCGATCTGCCGTTGGAATTGATGTAATAGTTAATCGAGGCACAATTGTCGCACGGAAGTACACATCTTCCAGGCAGCGCTGCCAGTTACTTCCCATGTGTTTTTCTACAATTGCTTGCCTAGTTGTTTCTCCAAGCGATAGCCGGAATTCTTCATCTTCAACTAAGCGAGATAGCACTGCTGTGTACTCTTGAAGATTAGGTACGAGGATCGAGTTGTCAGTCAGACCTGGTGCATCAGCACTCAGTATTTTGGACGCATTAGAGTAGGGATAGCGGCTTACTAGAGGCGTACCATAGCTTCCTGCTTCCAGCAGCGATGTAATCGAGACGAAAGGAAATGAATCAACGTAGATATCAGCAGCCTGATAAAATACGGCAGTATCCTCGCGCTGTCCAAAAAATATAATTCTCCCTTGCGATCGCTGGATAGCTGCCGACCATTCCTCGGTATCAACTGGACCAATTACTATTAGAATCGCTCGGTCGGATTTTTCCAATAATGGGACGTGTGCATCAGCAAAGCTAACTCCATCAATTGTTCTGTACTTAAGCGACCGAGCGATAGAGAGCAATACAACGCTGTCTTCAGCAAAACCGAGCTGTTGTTTTGCTTCCGCTCGGGAAAGTATTCTTTGCGTGGGATTTAAAATAATCGGTAGGATTACGGTGCGATCGCTCGCGATACCTCTACGCTCTTGTGATATATGCATACCAGATTCGCGAAGATTAGCCACGATATCGCTGATACTAACTCCTTGCCAAAAGCAATGATCGCCGTAATCTACAAAAATAATCGGTGGAGATTGTTTCCTATTTGCAAATGCAATAGTTGGAATCACATCGTAACTCCATATATGCAGTACGACCAGATCCGCTGATGCAGCAATTTCACGTAGTTTTTTAGCCCAAGAGACAAGGTTACCAATGCTCTTGTCTAGCGCATATATTCTACCGTGGCTGTTATTCACGGCATCACTCAGAAATTGAGGGATCTCGTTCGATCCCTGCCGTGTTAATACAAGCGAGTGGGAACGCTCAGTATCCTGTCCAATCCAGCGCCACAGCATTCTAGAATGTCCGCCAACGCCCATGACAGCAGTAGAAACATGTAGGATGTTTTTTGGTGCTTGATTGAATGAGGAATTTTTATTAAGAGTAAAGTCGGTCGGTATAGCCTTTTGTCCGATTGTCAGGAGAATCTGCTCTAGCTCAGGGCTAGCAAAAAGACCGCAGTGTTGCTCAGTTGCATACAAAGCTGCAATTTCTGCATACACTGCCGCTGTGTTATATTTACCCCTTTGTACAAAATCTCTCGTCCGAGCAACTAGGTTGCGAAATACCTCGAAATTTTGTGGAATCAGGCGGCTACCTTCTGCTTGCCAAAGATTGAGTGTATCGCTAGCTATCCTCTCCATACAATACTCTTTGCGATCTCCTGCTATTCTTTCCTATAACTACAATCAAGCCTGACAAGCAGTTTTCAAAACCGCGATCGCGCGCTCCTGCTCCTCCTCAGTCATCTGATGGAAAAGTGGCAAAACAATAGTCCGATCTTGAGCTTGTTCGCTTTCGGTGAGGCGATCGCCACCACAAGACCAAGCTTCACTTTGATATGCCGCTTCACGATGGGCGCACATAATCCCGCGTCGCGTCGAAATTCCTGCATCCAACATCGCCTGCATGACTTGCTTCTGGTCGCATCGATCTGGTAAACGGACGCAGTAACCCTGCCAATTACTCCGCGCCCAAACTGGCTCTGTTGGTAATTTTAATCTAGGCACATCCGCTAGCTTTTCCCGATATTGCTCTGCTAATAAACGACGGCGTGCGACGATTTCTGGTAAGCGCTTGAGTTGTTCCCTTCCGACTGCCGCTTGGATATCGGTCATCCGGTAGTTGTAGCCCAACATCGGGTAAGACTCGAAAATCACTTGTTTTGCACCGTGGCGCACCGTGTCAGAAACACTCATTCCGTGTTGTCGCCACAGACGAAACTGCTTGTCCCATTCGGGGTTGGCTGTCGTCAACATCCCGCCGTCGCCCGTGGTAATTACCTTACGGGGATGAAAGGAAAAACAGGCAATATCGCCGTGCGGCTTGCCGATTTTTTCCCACTCACCATCCCAGAGAATTTCACTGCCAATGGC